>NZ_JBHMIM010000002.1:0-219292 GCF_048060115.1 Micromonospora sp. LOL_023 | reverse complement strand
GACATGAACCGGGCCGCCTGGGCCTGGGCCCGCCTGACGATGCGGTTGCGGCGGGGTGAGCCGTTGCCGGCGTTTGAGGCGCGGCTGGGCGGGTTGTGTCTGGTGACCGGGCTGGACGACTTTGTGTTCACCGGCCTGCCCACATCGGCTCGGCGGCATCTGCACCGGGAGACTGCAGCCCGGCTGCCGGCCGAGATCGCCGAACTGTTCACCATCGCCCGCCACTGCCTCGACGGCGCATCCCACCGCCGCCGCCGCTGACCATCCCCACCACATCCCTCCCGCTTCCCTTGCCAGCAGGCGTCGTCCTGTCTGCTGGATACGCGGTGCTGGCATAACGTTCGAGTGGACCACAGCTGAACGGCTCAGGCGGGCGGAGCACGTGCAGCCGAGGGCTGCGTGTTTCGGTTGTCAACTGTCGTCGCCGTTGTCGCTGACGGCATGAGCGAGGCTGACATCGTTGGCGGAACTGCCGGAGCTGCGTTCGTCTCATGATTGGTCGACGTTGACGGCGATCCGAAGGGTTCAAGGGCCGTCTACCAGCGAATCCTTTGCGTACCGGTCCGTAGTGTGCGATAATCGCACACGTGGCCGACATTGACGAACAGGCGCTAGGTGAGCGCATCCGCGAGGCCCGCAAGCGTGTGGGCATAAGTCAAGAGGACCTCGGGCGGGTGGTTGGCCTTGATCGTACGGTCGTGAACAAGATCGAAGCGGGTGTTCGCAAGGTTACCGCGCTTGAGTTGTCGGACATTGCTGCTGCGATCGGGGTGCGCATGTCGACGTTCTTCGGGGAACCCGTCCCAGCGCTTGTCGCGCATCGGTCCAGCCAAGGGCTGGATACCGCAGACTCGCAGATTGACGCGTTGCTCGCGCAGTTCGCTAACGAAGTTGCGTTTGTCGCCTCACTGGGCGTCGGCGAGTTGGGCCTCGATGCTGCTGACGCAATCCCTTCGGCCGGAATCACGCAGCCTTCGACCAACGCTGAGGCGGAGGCGCTTGCCGCCAAAGCGCGCGTACTGATGGCCCTTCCGGCCGGGGAACCGATCCGCCAGCTCTCTGACAGCGTTGCCCGTGTCGGACTCATGGCATTTTCTCGCGATGTGGGCAAGGATACCGCTGACGCCGGGACAATCTTGCTGCCTCGCGGGGGTGTCAGTCTGGTCAATAGTCACATGAAGGTTGGTCGCAGGCGACTCGCCTTGGCGCACGAACTCGGTCACTATCTGATCGCGGACGCCTACACCATCGACTGGCGGGTAGCGGACCATCCCGATCAGGCTGTCCCGATGGAATCACGTCTCGATCGTTTCTCCCGTGCGCTGCTACTACCAGCGACTGCGGTAGAACAGCAATGGCGCGAGCAAGTTGCTCGATCGGGAGAGCGTAGTGCGGCAATCTTGCTAGCAAGTGATTTCCGAGTCGATATGGCCACTCTCGCCACCCGATTGAAGGAATTGGAGCTGGTCGACAACGAGACGGCAGATTTGGTGCGCAAGTACCGCACTACTCAGGCTGACCTAATTGAAATGAACCTATATGTACCTCTTGAGGAACTGGCGGGGACGACGGTTCCTCGACCGTTCGCCCGCGCGGTACTGCGGCTCGTGCGCGATGAACGAATCAGTCGTGAGCGGGCTCTGGACCTGCTTCAAGGGACTCTCGATGATGCGGACCTTCCGCACGGTCGTGAGCGGCGTCCCGATGAAATCTGGAAGTTTGTGTCGTGACGGTGCCCGACAGTGCCTGGGTGTTCGACACCGGCCCATTGCGACATTTTGCGAGCCAGGGATGGTTGGGCGTCTTGCGGTTTCTTGCAGAAGGTCGACCGGTCTATATCCCGGATAGCGTCGAGCGGGAACTCAACGAGTCCGCTGAGTATCTGTCATCTGTCCGCGCGGTGCTGGATGCTGATTGGATCCAGGTTCACCGATCGACCGACCCCGCCTTTGGTGAAGCATTTGCTCACTATGTCGACCGCCTGGTTGTCGGCACCAAAAACCGGGGTGAATGTGGGGTGCTCGCCATGGGGCAAATCTACAATTGCGAGGTGGTTCTAGATGACGCGGTGCCGCGTAAAATCGCAGAGGAGAAGCGTCTCCGGGTCACGGCGACCGTTCCGCTACTGTGTGAGGGGATTCGTTCTGGAAACCTCACGACGGTGATGGTTGAGGCGCTAGCGGACAACCTTCTGGAAGATGAGTATTACCTACCGTTTGGTTCTGGTGGCTTCCGTCGGCATGTACTGGAGAACGGGCTTTTAGACTACGAGGAGCTCTGATCGGGGCCAGGGTCATTGCATTGTGGGGGGTAACTGCTGGTCACGGCGGTGACGAGATCGTGACCACGAGGCCGTCTGCGTCGGCGACCACCTGAGGGTGGCACGGCGAAGTTCGCCAGCCACTACCCGAACAGGCGATACGGCTACGACGTGGAGGCGATCCTGACCGAGATGTATGAGGTCAAACCGCGAGACGTGGGTCAACCGGCGGTGAGCAGCTCGCGGTAGAGCGGGGAGTCCAGGAAACGCGGGACGATCTCGCCGTACGCCCGTCCGAACTCCAGAGTGCGCACGACGGTGCCGGCCACGAACCGCATCGCGGCACCCTCCCCGCAGACCACGTCCTCGTCGGTGGCGTCGGTCGGCGCGTAGAAGATCGAGAACTCGCCGACTGCGCCGGGGAACTTCGCCGACGGGGCGAGGCCCTGCCAGAACAGACGCAGCTCATCCACCTTGAGGCCGGTCTCCTCCAGCAACTCCCGGTGGGCTGCCACGAGCTTTCCGGACAGGGGATCTACTAAGATCCTTTTCCAGAAGGTGAGGAACCCGTGCCCCAGAATCGTCGAAACTATTCTCCGGAATATCGGACCGAGGCCGTCAAGAGAGTGATCGAGTCGTCGCGTCCCGTGGCGCAGGTCGCTCGGGAACTCGGCATCCTGGAAGGAACACTTGGTAACTGGGTCGCTGCGTACCGGCGCGAGCACGCGGGTGAGGAACCGCAACTCAGTCTTGATGAGCGTGCTCGCCTGCGTGAGGTCGAACGGGAACTACGTGAAGTCAAGATGGAGAACGAGTTCCTAAAAAAATGTGCCTCGTACTTCGCCCAGCGCCAGCCGTAAGCGAGAAGTACGAGTTCATGCAGTCACTTGCCACCGGCGACGAATCGTACGAGTTCCCGGTCGTGTTCATGTGCGCGCGGCTGCGCGTATCCCGCTCAGGCTTTTACGAATGGAGGAACCGCACGATATCGGCGACCGCGCAACGACGCGCCGATATCAGCCGCCACGTCGTACTGTCGTTCGCCGAGTCCGACGAGACGTACGGGTACCGGCGGGTGCACGCCGAGCTGGCCCGCTGGGGCGTGCGCTGCAGCCCCGAACTGGTCCGGTCCATCATGCGGGAGCTGGGCCTGGTTCCCTGCCAGCCGCGCCCCTGGCGGCACAGCCTCACCGAGGCCGACGTCGGCGCGGACACGATCCCCGACCTCGTGAACCGCGACTTCACCGCCGAGGCGCCCGGCACGAAAATGGTCGGCGACATCACCTATATCCCGACCTGGGAGGGCTGGCTGTTCTTGGCGACCGTCATCGACTGCCACACCAAGGCCGTCATCGGATGGGCGATGGACGACAACTACAAGACCCCGTTGATCGCGGCAGCGGTAGAGATGGCGGCGCGTAACTGCGACCTGCCGGCCGGTGCGATCTTCCATTCCGACCGCGGCAGCAACTACACCTCGGCCGAATTCGCCGAGACGCTGATGGGGTTGGGGATACGGCAGTCCATCGGCCGGACGGGGATTTGTTACGATAATGCGATGGCGGAGTCGTTCAACGCGGCGTTGAAAATCGAACGGGTGCACCGTACCGTCTACCCGAACCGAAAGAAGGCGTACGCGGATATTGCGGCCTACATCGAACTCCGATACAATGCGACTAGACTTCACTCCGGGTTGGGATACCGGACCCCAAGCGAAGCCCGCGACGAGTATCTGAACCGGCAGTCAGCAGCCTAAAAGGCCATTAAGCGACTGTCCGGAAAACGCGCGGCAGACCACGGTGAGCGGCCGTCAGTGGATCCTCGCCCGGGTCGACGTTCCCGCCCGGCAAGCACCAGCGGTACGGGTCGACGCGGGTGTTGCCGTCACGGAGCTGCAACAACAGTCGACCTGCCGGATCGACCAGGATCACGCCGGCAATCCGAGCATCCACCCGTTCAGCCACCCGAGCATCCTACTGCTGCCCGCCGTAGGATGCCGTCGATCTCGTGGAGATGCTGGTCGACTGGATACGGTGCTGCTATGAGGTTGGAATGGTCGCTGACGGAGAGAGCGAGGCTGACATCGTGAAGGATTCGCCGGCTGCTGACGTCCGTGCGGCGGCGCGTCCCTCGGCCGAGTCCGGCCCGACCGGCCAGCGGACGCTCGCTGCACGTGCGGTCGGTCGGAGCGGGCGCGACGACATCTCCGAGCGCGTCGAAGAGTTGCTGCGTAACGAAATCGGTGGTCCGGCGCCGCGAGGTCGTGAAGCCTGTACAGGTGAGTTGGGTGGCGAACCTGATGATTCAGGTTCCGACAGTGGCAGAGCCGCCCGCCAACCTGAGCGGTTCGCGGCTGATCCAGCTCAGGCGCGCGGAGCGCCGGACCGCACCGAGGAGGTCCCCGACGGCCGTGGATGAAGGTCTGGACCGGGCAGAGGAACTGGTCCTCTGCCCCTTGGAGGATTCGCCGCTTCCCCTGTGGGAGCTCGGTTGGGACGAGGCCGAGTCAGCGAGCTGGTTGGCTGGATTCCTCGGGCCGGGCCTGGTCTCGTTGGTGGCCCGAGGTCTCGTCGAGGTGCGCCGATTTGACGGCTGGCCAGCCGAATGGGATCACGGCACCCTCGTGGCAGGCGACGAACTGTTGCGGGAGAGTGGGCGCGCCGAAGTTTGGCGCGACGACGGAGGTCACGGCGTGCTCGCGGCTCACATCACGAGAGCCGGCGTCAGGCATCTGTGACCCTGGCTGTCTCTCCTGTCTCCAGCTCTGCCAGGAGAGCGGGTAGCCCTCGCATCCGCCATGGGAGCACTGTGCTGCGCGGTTCGTCAATCTGTCCGTACGGATGTCTGTTCGAGGATGGCCTCGGGGTCGGCACCGAGGCTGCGCAGTAGTCGAGCGGCTGGGCCGTCGCGGTCCCGCAGGATGCCCGCCAGCAGGTGTGTCGTGCCGGCGAACGGGTGACCGGACTCCCGTGCGGCCATGCTCGCCGCACGGAGTGCGGATTCGGCATCGGGATCCAGCGGCGGTGCGGTTCGACTGGCCGTCGGTCGTGGCGGCGACCCCACCGCAGCCGGCTCGGCAACGACCTGCGGCGTGTCCGACGAGCGGGCAGCGGCGACGGTCGCGGCGAGCAAGGTGACTCCCTGCGTGCGCAGGATCTGACCGGCCGTGTTGTGCTCGGCGACCGGCTCCGGCAGGTCCACGCCGGCAGCGTGTAGCTGCTCGTGCAGGTCCAGGATGCTCAACAACACCTTTACGGTGCCGGTGCGCGTGCGGCCGAGCCGGATCGCCTGCAGGGCGGCCTCCCGCTCCACGATGGTCGGAATGACATGTCCGTAACGGGTGCCGTGCCGACGGAACGGGCGTCGCAGCAGGAAGTATCCGCCGGTAGTCACGACGGCCTTCCAGAGAACCCGGGGCACGGCAGGCATCGTCGTTGGAAGAACGCCCAGCACCTTGAGCATCTCCGGAGCCCAGTTCGGTGGAGGGTCGCCAGCGCGGTACCGAGGTAACTGGCGGCTCAACAGACGATCATCACCGTGGCCGGGCACCCACATCTGCTCGGCAAGCCGGGCGGCGGCACTACCTGGCACGGCATACATCGCCGCCAGGAGATGGCGGACTCCGGCGGGCACCCCGTGAAGGCGGCTCGCCTCGTGAACAGCCTCGTAGACGGCGTGCCGGACCAGCCCGGAGAACACGGCCTCGCCGGGACCGCCGTCGTGGGCCGCCTCCCGCAGCGCACCCTCGGCGAACAACTCCACCTGCTGATCGAACTCGGGGAACAGACCCGAGCGATGCGGCGGCGGCTCATCGTCGACCGGCTCCGGCCCCTGCCGCTAGTCCCGTGACCACGGCGGGAAGTGGCGCAGCTCAGGAACTCGGATCGCCCGCGGCGCAGCACCTCGGCCGAGCTCACCACCAGCTGCCCGTCGCGCACCGTCCGCCGGTAGGCGCTGGCCAGAGTCCCCACCAGGCTGCCACCCGACCGTACGCCTACCGCGTCCATGATTCGAGTCTCGCCACCGCCAGCAACTGAGCTCCTTGACGGAGCACCGTTCCTATCCGAGCTGAGTTGAGCAGAAGTACGTAGCCGGCGGCGATGGATGGCACAACGAGATGCTTCTCACCTGGGCCCGTTCAGCGGAGTTGTGGGTGATTTTGTGGAATTGCGCAAGTCGACTTCTGGGCGGAATGCGGGATGGCGTGGCTTGGCCGGCAGGGCTACAGTGGCCAGCGTCGCGCTTCCGTCGTGGCGCGGTTGAATTCTGACGTTCGCGCAGCTACTGAATGCGGGCTTCTACTGCACCGCAGGCGTCAAATCGTTCACTCCGGCCTCGAACGCTGACGGCGGCTTGCCAGTGAGTTCCCTTGCGGGAGGAGATCGCATGCAGGACCCATCGGACTCGATGGAGACCGCCGAGCCTGAGGGCAGTGCCGGGAGCAGCTCCGTCGACTCACCTGTGGTCGACGATCCGACAGCCGATACGGACATCGACTCATCGACGACACCGATGGTCCTGGCGGAGGTCTTCCCTGGAGCTGCTGTCGTCTTCGGTGAAGTCCCGACGGAGCTCAGACCCGCCCTGATCGACTTTGGCCTTGTGTCGGCTGCCGACCGCGAGCAGATTTCGACCGTCCTGGCCTCGATGGGGAGCACAGCGGGCGTGGCCGGAAACCTCAGGAACGCATTTGCCAGCGCGCAGGGGCTCTACCGGGTCAGCGGCGAGACCCAGGCACTGCTGAGGGCCGGTGCAACACTTGCCGTCAAGGATGGCGCGAACCTCGGAGCGGTGATGACCCCTGGTCGCATCGTTGCTCAGGCCCGCTTCATCCCCGTGACTGCGGCGAGCGCGGCGCAGATCGCGGCGGCGGTCGGGCCGGCGCTGGTCATGGTCGCCCTTCAGATGCAGTTGAGCGAGATCACGGGCCTCGTCAGGACCAACATCGCGTTGACAAGTCAGGTGCTCACCGCCATTCGCAACGAGCAGTGGGCCGAGCTGACCGGGCTCGTCGCCACCGTCGAACGCGCAGTTGACCACGCACGAGAGATCGAATCGGTCCCACTGTCCTTGTGGGACAGCGTCGCGGGCAGCGAAGCTTCACTGCGCAAGCAGCTTGAACTGTACCGAGGGAACGTCCGCGGCCACGTCGCGCGGATCGCTCGGACCGAGGTACGTCGCGGCCGTGAGTATCTCCAGACGAACGCGGAGGCGATCGTCTTCGACGCCTACGCCCTCCTGTCCTCCGTCAAGGCGTGGACCGGGTATCAGGCGCTGCGTGTCGGCAAGGCGAGGGCAGCCGGCCGCGATGACACTGACGAGGCGCGGTTCGTCGACGTCATCGTCCGCGACACCCGTACGGAGCTTGACTCCGCTCTCGCTGAGACGACGAGACTCATCGACTCGCTGACGCGGGAGCTACGAATCCTCGCCGAGCTCCCCGGCCGCGACACACTGCCGCTGCCGGGGAAGCGGAAGGATGCGATCGCAGCCCGCCAGACCTCCGCCCGTCTCCTCAAGGCCATCGAGCCGCTTGCCGATGCTCTCCATCCGCCAGCACCTCCGCTCGAGGCTCCGAGCGTCGTCTGCGCACCCAAATCGCTAGATATCGAGCCGCACCTTCGCATTCTGCGGTGGTTCCTGGAGGACGGTGAGACCCTACGTGTCCTCGGCATTTCAGATCAGCTCGATGGTCTCGGCTCGATTTCGGCGATCCTCAGCGGGGCGAAGGACAGGTTCACTGCAGCGAGGGACAAGGTGGCGGCGAAGACACTGGTCGCCGTCACGGATCGTCGCATAATCACGGCCGTGACGAACGCATTCCTTGAGCAAGGCGAGATCCGTCAGGACTTCCCGGTGGACCGGGTGCGATATGTGCGAGTGCCGACGTTGCAGGACAAGAGTGGGCGCTTGGCGATCGACCTCATCACTCGCGATGAGAACATTCGGTGGCTTTTCCATGCCGACATCGACAGCACCCAGGTGGACATGCTCGCTGCCGTACTCGCGGAATCGATGATGATTCCGGATCATGAACGCGATGAGCTGCAACGGCGGCGCCACGCCGTCGTCGAGGTGGGCGGGAAAGGCGAGACTGCTGGCACAGGGTCTACGGAGACGACCGGGTCCGATCTGACGACCTGCGATGTCGAGCTCAGTCAGCGGTGAGCTTCCGCAAGACGTACTGGTTGAGGCTCATGCCGTCCTCGGCGGCGCGCATAGCCAATTCGCGGTGCAGGCTCTCTCCGACGCGGAGGTTGAACTTGCCTGAGTAGCTGCGGTCAGCGAACGGCTGTGGCACCTGTTCGCCCTGCTCCTCCATATCGGCGAGCACCTCACGCAGCAGGTCCTGGAGTCCCTGGAGAGCCTTGATCTGGGAGGATGCCAGCCATGAGAGGGATGGGAACTCGGCGCAGGTAGCGAGAAACTCGCCGTCCTCGGCCGACCACGTGACGCGGTAGGTGAAGTGAGACACCTCGGGCCGGTCAGCGGACTGCATCACAGCACCTCCTTCTTCTCGATCGCCTTGAGCACCTGCCGCACCTGATACGCCTTGGCCCTGCCTTGTCGTTCTGGATGTTGACTCGCGGATTGCCTGGCCAGGGCATCTTGAACACGGCATGGGAGCCGCTGTCTTGTCGCGGCTTCCCGAAGTAGTGCTCGCACACCCGGTAGAGGTCGTTGTAGGCGATGTCCTGCTGACTTCTTCGCATCGCTTCAACGAGCCTTTCTACAGACGGCATGGGCCAATGGTACCGCCGGCGGTACTATAGCCGCAACCAGCCGGGATACCCAGGGCGCACCGGGGCTTGCCGATCTATCCTTCAGCGGTGTGATTTTCACACCGGCGAGGCAAGAGTGGGGCTGTGATGCGTGCGCGGCTGCGAAGCTGGGCGGAGGTGGGCGGCCGGGTGGCTGCCGCCCGCGAGCTGGCCGGGTTCAGCCAGCGTGAGCTGGCAGAACGACTCGGCATCCATCGCTCGGCGTTGACCCGTGTCGAGCTCGGCCAACGTCAACTGGACGCGCTTGAGCTGGCGCGGATCGCCGAGCTGCTCGGCCGTACCGTCGAATGGTTTCTCACCGCCCCGGCGGAGACCCTCGCCAGCCGGCGGGCCGGGATCTCGCCCGACCAGGACGTGCAGCGGCTGGAAGACGTGCTGGACCAGGTCAGCCGCGACGTCGAGCTGCTCTCCGACGTCGGAGCACTGACGCTGGCGGCCACAGGCCTGCAGTCGGGCGTCACCACCCTCGCCGAAGCGGAAGCCGGCGCGGCCGAAGCACGCACCCTGCTCGGCTGTGGGGACGGCCCGCTGGTCGACCTGCAGGCGGCGGTCGAGCGGCTGGGCCTGCTCGCGTTCTCGCTCAACCTGGGTCCGGGCGTGATCGACGGCGGCTACCTGCGGACCGATCAGGTGGGGGTGGCGCTAGTCAACGGTGCTGCGGACGCTGGCCGGCGGCGGTTCAACCTCGCGCACGAACTCGGCCATCACCTGCTCGCCGACGAGTACACGGCGGACGTCGGCATCGGCTCCGGCCGGTCCGAGCGGGAAGCGTTGATCGACGCCTTTGCCATCCACTTCCTGATGCCCCGTGCGTCGGTCAGGTCCCGGTGGGCCGAGCTGTCGGGCGAGTGGGATCACCCTCGGCAACGGCTGATCGTCCTGGAGGCCGAGTACCGGGTGAGCTGGTCGGCGGCTGTTTCCCACGCGTATACCCTGGAGCTGATCTCCCGGACCGAGACCGGCTTGCTGCAGGTGCAGCGGCCGACCGTCGGCGACTACCTCGAGGTCCGTGGCGTGCGGTTCGTCCAGGAGCTTCAGCCGCCGGCGCTTGCCCCGGCGTACGCGCAGGCGGCGATGCGCGCCTACCGGCGGGGCGTGATCAGCGCCGACCGGGTCGTCGAGCTGCTGCACGGCACCGTGACCCTCGACGATCTGCCCACCCCCGCATCAGATGCCCATCGAAGCGCAGCCGACGGCCGACGTGCATCGAGGTGACGCTCAGACACCTCACGGGGCAATTTTGACGTGCGTAGGCGTCACCTCGACGGAGCATCCGAAGCGGCTGCTGGAGTTGTACGAGCTCCGGGCTGCGACCACAGCCGCCTGGAGGCGCCCGGGGTCGACTCCGCGAACGTTGAGCGGCGGGCGCACGCGCCGGACAAGTTCGGCCTCGATCGTTTCCGGCTCCGCGACCTCCGCCCAGGTCAGGCGCAGGTTCACGTGCATCCACGCGGTCAGCCGGCTTTCGTCCTCAGGGATCAGGACCACCCGATCGGTCCAGGTTGTCCGGTACCCCTCGGACACCAGAAGCCCGGCCAACGTACGACGCAAGGTCGAACTGCCCGAACGCCTCAGATGGTTGCGCAGGATTCTGCCCCGCAGGCTGGTCGCCTTCCCGAGATGCAGCATCCGCAGCGACGGGATGCTGTCGTTCGACGGCCCAGGGAGGTCGGGGAAGATCGAAGGATCGGCCCACCAGGCGTAGACGCCGCTGCCACGGCTGACTACGGGCGGCACGTGGTCAGTTGATTGCGCCCTACGATTGTTCGCCGGGACCCAACAGCCGATCGCCATGGAGCAGATATGCCGTTGACGCTGCGCCATGCCCTGGATGATCCGCCGCTGCGGCCGCTGCCAGCTCAGGTCGCCGACCTTCTGCTGCGGCTCGACGCGTCACCACGGCTGGCCGCGCATCTGCGCGCCGTACACGACGTCGCCGCCCAGCTCACGGGCTGGCTGACCGTCCACTACCCGGCCCTGGTCGTCGATTGCGACGCCGTACTCTTCGGCGCCGCCACCCACGACATCGGCAAGACCGTTTACATGGCGGAGTTGTCCGGGCCGGGTTCGGGGCACGAGCCGGCCGGTCAACAGCTTCTGCTCGACGCCGGCATCGATCCGTACCTGGCGCGCTTCGCCGCGACGCACGCCAGTTGGCAGTCGCCCGGCATCGAGTGCGAAGACCTGCTCGTCAGCCTCGCCGACAAGATCTGGAAAGCCAAGCGGGTCGTCGACCTCGAACAACTCGTCGTCGACCGTCTCGCTGCTGCCTCCGGGCAGGAACCCTGGCAGGCCTTCGTCAACCTCGACGATCACCTTGACGGCATCGCGGCGGACGCTGACCAGCGGCTCGCCTTCCAGAACAGCTACCCCATCACGGCCGGCTGACACCGGTGCGCGCTTCGTTGGCGGTCTATCCCGGTACGTTCGACCCGTTCACCCCGGGGCACCGCGACTTGGTGGCCCGTGCCCGGATGATGTTCGACCGGATCGTCGTTCTGCTGGCGGTCAACGCCGACAAGCAACCGACCATCGAGGCCACGGCCAGAGCGGTACGCGTGCGCGACGCCCTCCCGGCGGACTGGGGCAACGTCGAGGTCGACACGTGGACCGGTCTGACCGCCGCCTACTGCCTGCGTCGCGGAGTCACGGTCATCGTCCGTGGCGTGCGTACGGCTGCGGACCTTCACTACGAGCATCAGCTCGCCGCGATGAACGAGCGGCTCGGCGTCCAGACCGTCTGGTTGCCGACCCGTCCGCAGTTGGCCGCCACCTCGTCCACCGCCGTACGCGCTTACCGTTCGGCGCAGTCGGCCTGAACCGAACGCCGCAGACCGGGCGCGACAATGGCAACCGTGGAGAAGACGGTGTGGCTGGACTCCTGGCAGATGCAGTGCTGTGGAGAGCGGTTCGAGCCTGGCGATGAAGTCTCGTGGACGCTGCAGGACCCGAACGTCGAGTGGCTGTCGGAGGTGCTCGGCCCGGACCTCGCCGCTCGCATCGATGCGGCCGAGGAACACCACAGCGGCATCGACGCGTCGGCGTGGGTGACCGTCGGGACCGTAGCCTCCATCCAGACAGTGCACTGCCGGTACGCCCCCCGCCCGGACGGGCCGGACAACTACCTGCACCCCGTTCCCGACTCCGGAGCAGTTGGCGCGGTCAGCTCTGCGGATGGCTGGCCACCCGAAACCGAGGAGCTCAGGTTCGTCGGCTACGTGGTCCAGTTGACCGGAGTCAGGACCCGACCACCCACGTAGGCCCTTTCCAGACGGTCTCGGTGCCGGCATCGAATACCCGCTGGTCGGCAGAACGCGGCGGGGGGAAACTGGGCCGTGATCGTCATTCAGCGGGTTAGGGTGCGGTGGACGGCTGCGGCACGTGGCGCGTCGGCGGCGAACGCCCGTCGTGGCCTCGACAGGGCGGTGGCCCTGCCGCAATCGTTGCCGGCGAGCGATGTGGTGATCCACGAGATCCTGGCTGACGAGTCGACCGGCTACGAACGCCATGACGAGCTGCTGCACGGCGGCGTCAAGCGGGCCCGCAGCATCGGTCTGTGGCTCGGCCGGGACGGCGACACGGTCACCGTCGACCGGCTTCCCGGGTCGGCGGCCTACCCGCGCCCGTACCCGTCAACTCGGCTCTTCGCCCTGGCCCCGGGTCAGGCCGGCCGCTACCGGGCCAACTTCCGGTTCACCGGCTGCTCCTGCAACTCGAGTTGGTACTACGAAGACTGGCTGGTGCACGTCGGCCACGGCCCGGTGCGCGAGGACCGCTTCGTACAGGGGCAGCCGGCCCGCGTCGTCGACCACCGCGTGCACCTGTACGGCGGGACGACCAGACGACCCTAGGTCGACTGCTCCATGTCACTGCCCGGATGCAGATCGTACTCCTCGATGAGGTCCTCGACGTAGACCCGGACGTACTCGTCGCCGGTTGCCTGCAGCCGTTCGATCAGCTCGGTGGCCTCACCGACGGATCCCCGCTCCAACAGCAGCACCGCGAGCAGACAGCGACAACGGTTCTCCAGCATCGCCGCGCCCTGCCGCAGTACGGCCTCGGCCTCGGCCTCGGCCTCGGCCTGGTGATCAGGGACAACCAACAGCAAGGCGCCGAGCAGCGGCAGCGCGCCGACGTCACCGGCCTCGACCTGCCGCCGGCACTGCTCGATCACACGGTCAGCTTCGCCGGGACCGCCGTGGTTGCGCAGAAAAACGGCGTAGGCGGTCAACGCCCAGACCACGCCGACCTCGATGGCCCGCAGGTACAGCCGGCGAGCCTCGGCGGTGTCGCCCAGCCGGGCACGGACGCTGGCGAGGCCGGTCAGCGACAGTTGATCACCTGCGGCCACCGCCGCCCGGTACACGGACTCCTGGGCCTCGGGGTTGCGCCAGATATCGGGCAGGTTCACCATCCGCGTCACCGCCCGGTGGTTCCCCGCCTTGACCGCTTCCTGCAGGAACGCCACGACGTCAGCCGGTCTGTCGGCCGTCATAAACTGGTCGGCCGTCGCGAGGAGTGAGTAGCTGTGCCGGACCCCCGACATGAAGGGGGACGTGACCGACGCGAGGATGAAGGCGATCCGCTCCGGTTCCGACATGGAGCCCAGCTGCTTGTACCACGCTCGCCATCGTGACCAAAGCCCCATCTCACCGATGCTCGCAACACCCCGCAACAGGTACGGCCGAAGCCCACGCAGCCGGGACTGGCCTTCAGGGAGTGCTGGGGACGATGCTGGCGAGCGGACCGCTGGCGTCACGGATGGCAGTTCAGCCCGCCTTTCGCCGATGACCGGGCGCTGCTGGAGTCCCTGTTTGCGGCACTGCGCGGGCCGGCGCGGCGGCAACTCTGGCTGATTCTGGAGCCTTTGGACGATCGCTACCGCGCCGCTACGGTGCACGATTCCTGCACCCCCGACCGGTGCTGCGTACCCGCCTTGCATGAGGTGGATCGTCGCACGAACGGGCCGCCGGGGGCGCGGTTGCGGTACGGCGTTCGCAGCAACCGCACCCCCCGTCCGGCCAGCTACCGGTCACACTCGGCGGCGGCGTTTCCCCCGGTCGCCGGGGTCAACGGGCCCGAACGGTGGCATCCTGCTGTTCCAGCCAGGTCAGGATTGCCCGGGTCGTCTCTTCCGGCTTCTCCTGCTGGATCCAGTGACCGCAGTCCAGGGTGACCACGTCCACGTTGGGCACGAAGTCGGCCAGTCGGTCGGACTTGGCGATCATGTCCCGGTCGCCGTAGATCATCAGCGTGGGCTGCTTGATGATCGGGTCGACCTCCGCCAGCAGGTGCCAGTTGCGGTCGAGGTTGCGGTACCAGTTGACGCTGCCGGTGAACCCGGTCGACTCGAAGGCGGAGACGAAGACGGCCAGCTCGTCGTCGCTCATCACCGGCTCACCGAGTGGCACTTCCGCTCGGGCCAGGTCGATGAACGCCATGCCGGGCCGAGGTTCCATCAGGGGCAGGTTCTTCCGGTACAGGTTGCGCAGGAACTGGAAGGTGTTCTCGTCGAACACGGCGTCCGCAACCCCTGGCTGTCGGTTGAAGTGGACGAAGTAGAAGTCGCCACCGAGTACGGCTTCCATCAGCTCGATCCAGGGTGTCTCCCCGCGCTCCTGGTACGGCAGGCTCAAGTTGATCACCTTGTTGACCCGGTTCGGGTGCAGCAGGGTCAGCCCCCAGACGACCATCGCGCCCCAGTCGTGGCCGACGAAGGTGGCGTCGTCGTACCCGTAGTGATCGAGCAGTGCGACCAGGTCGCCCGACAGGTGCGCGATGTCGTAGTCGGTGACCTCGGTCGGGCGCGACGAGTTGCCGTAGCCGCGCTGGTTCGGGGCGATGACGTGGTAGCCCGCTTCGGCCAGGGCAGCCATCTGGTGGCGCCAGGAGAAGGCGTGCTCCGGCCAGCCGTGACAGAGCACGATCGGCTTTCCGGCATTCTGCTGGCCGGCTTCGAAGACTTCGAGCTGCACACCGTTGACGGGGACAAGACTTGGCTCGGGAAAGTTCATGCCGCCATCCTGCCGACCCTAACCGGTCACCTCATGACCGGTTTATCTGACAATCTTGGCGGCATGCGCACCGACCGGCTGGTGGCCGTACTCCTGCTGCTGCAGCAGCGCGAGCAGGTGACCGCGGCGGAAGTCGCCCGGGAGCTGGAGGTCTCGGAGCGCACCGCCCGCCGCGACCTCGACGCCCTGGCCATGGCCGGGGTGCCCGTGTACGCCACCCAGGGCCGGGGCGGCGGCTGGCGTCTCGTGGGCGGTGCCCGTACCGACCTGTCCGGGTTGACCGCAGGCGAGGCCCGCGCCCTGTTCCTGGTCGCCGGCCCGGCCTCGGCCACGACGCCGGCCGTACGATCCGCGCTGCGCAAGCTGGTCCGCGCCCTGCCGGAGCCCTTCCGGGCGCAGGCGCAGGCGGCGGCATCGTCGATCGTCGTGGATCCGCAACGATGGGGGGCGAGCCGGGTCGACCGCCCGCAGCCCCGCTTCCTCAACGAAGTCCAGGACGCGGTGACCCAGGGCGTCCAGGTGCGGCTCGGCTACGTCGACAGCACCGGCACCGTGACCGAGCGGACCGTCCACCCGCTGGGCATCGTCGCCAAAGATCCGTGGTGGTACCTCGTCGCCAGCACCGAAGCCGGCCGGCGGACCTTCCGGATCGACCGGGTGTCGTCCGTCGACCCGACCAACGATCCGGTGCACCGGCCGGCGGACTTCGACCTTGCCGGCAGCTGGCGGGAGACCGCCGACGAGGTCGACCGCAGCCGAATGCCCGTCGAGATCCAGGCGGTCTGTACGCCCGAGGGGATGGGCACGCTCCGGATGGCGCTCGGCGATCGACTCGAGGTGGGCGGCCCCACGACAGACGGCCGGATCGAGGTCGTGATTCGTGGCTACAGCGAGTACTCGCTCGCCGGCGAGCTCGCCTGGCAGGTCGAATGGCTCGAGGTGATCGGACCCGCCGGTGTGCGGGACCACCTGGCCGCGATCGGCACCGCGCTCGTCGAGCGGTACGGCTGAGACCGCCCGCACCGGCTGAGAGCGCGTCGAGCGGTACGGCTGAGACCGTGCTCAGCCAGCCTGGAGCAGGCCCCGGTCGGTCATGAACGCCCGCAGCGTCTCAACGTCATCGGCGGACATCAACTCGCGGGGGAGCACGGTGGCCGGCATCCGGCCGACGTACACGATCCAGAAACCCGGGGTGTCGCGCACCTGGCTGACCCCGTCCCAGGCGATGTCGCTGAACTCCGTACCGCTGCGCATCGTGATGGTGTCGTCGGTGATGTCGTAGCCGCCGTCGACCGCGTACTCGCTGGACCGGCGCCGGGCGCGCGAGCGCACCCACGGCCCGTACAGCATCGACAGCACCCCGGCGGTGACCAGCGACATCCACAGCAGCGAGAACTGCTCGCCCCAGCCGTACTCCCGCGAGGCGACGAAGCCGGCCGCTCCAGTCGCCGCCAGCACCGCGCCGATGTAGCCGAACTTGGCTAACCGCACTCGGCTGAGCGCGGCGGCCGCCTTGCCCGGATAGTCGGGATCGGCCGGGACATCGAAACGAATACGCACGCCAGCACGATAGTGCCCACACCCGCCAACGCCGCTGTCCGCGCTAGACCTCGGCGAGGATCCGCGCGAGTTCGGCGGGTCGGGTGAGCATCGGCCAGTGCCCGGAGTCGATGTCGACCAGGTCGAGGTCCGTGGCCCTGGCCAGCTCGGGCACCTGCCCAGCGGCGATCATCTCCTGCGCCTGGACCGGCGTGAACTCCGGGCACACCAGCACGACCGGTACGTCGAACCGTCGCTCGTCGGTCAGCCGTACCACGCCTTTGGCCACGCCCTCGGGGACCGGGACCGCCGCCGCCGCGAAGTCCCGCCGGGCCTGCTCGTCCAGGTCGGCCGCGTCCGCTCCGTCGAACGGCTCCCAGCCCGGGAACGACATGACACCGTCGCTGATCTCGAAGAAGTCGGCGTAAGTGTCTCCGTCGACCGCCGGGACGCCACCGATCAGCACGACCTTCGCCACCTGCTCGGGGCGCTGATCGGCTGCCATCCAGGCCAGGCTGCAGGCCGCCGAGTGCCCCACCACCACCGACCTGCCGGGGGCTGCGTCCACGGCGGCGAGCACCGCAGCCAACTGGTCGGCCAGCGTCGCCGAGGCGTTCCCGTCGCCCTGCCCCGGCAGGGTCACCGGCACCGGACGCCGGTCCATCTTCTTCAGCTCGACGGAGACGTCGGCCCACGCCGACCCGTCGAGCCACAAGCCACCGATGAGCACAGTCTGTTCTGCGGTCATGGCCTCAACCTAACAGCGATTCCGGACGACCTTCGGCCTGGTCACCGCACCGGAGTTGAGCCGGCGAGGTACTCGGCCGGCGACGAGCTCGGATCGATCTTCTCCGCCGGGAACTTCATCGGCTTCTGGTCGCGGATCACCGCCGGCGGCAGGCCGGGCGCACGCAGGACGGCGGAGTGCGTGTGGGGTGCGCCCAGCAGCCGGCCGCGTTCTGCGGCGTCGAGGCCGAACAGCTCGATAAGCCGCTGCGTGGAGAGCAGGCCGTGCCGTTGCACCGACGGCCACGCCGTCGCCGACGTCGTGTGAAAGACCTGCGGGTGGCGTTCGACCAACTCCTCGACGTTCATGCCTGGGCATGATGCCGCATGTCCGCGACCGCCGGCTGACGGACACCCCTCGGCTGCGGGGCGGCCCTCACGCAAGCCGGAGGCTGTCAGGGAACTGTGACGTCCACCTCGGTCCAGGTGCTGTCGTCGTGCACGTCCCCGACAGAGATGCCGTCGAGGATCTTCGTCATCTCGGCGTTCGACAAGCGGCCGCCGCTCGCGACCTGCACGTTGATGCTGTCGCCCGCGAACCATTTGTTGCAGAATCCGCCGAGGCAGGTCACGCCGGGGGACGGCCGCTGGTCGGAGTTCTCCGCCGGTCCCACGTAGATGGAGAAACTACCTGCCGGGCTCTCGCCGTCCACCCCACCGTACGGCGCGGTGAGGCCGGTGGTCGGCTGGGCGGGGCTGCTGAACAGCAGACCCGCGTAGTCACCGTTGCGGGCGAACGCGATTCCGTTCAAGCCGGTCATCGCGTGCATCGAGACCTCGTCCAAGCTGTACCCGGCAGGCAGGTAGGCCATCGTGAACGGGACCTTCGCCGTGGTCGGCGGGGTGGGGCGCCAACCGGCGGCCAGCTCGCGCAGATCCCCAGCCGACGGAAGGCTGGGTTCACTGGACATGGAGTCGAGCACCGCCCAGGCGTTCTCGGCGTACTCCCAGGCAAGGGTCCGCTTCGCCGCCCAGGCTCCCCCGGAGCTGTTGACCTCAAGTCCGGGTCGGCCGGCCACAGTCACGCTCTGCGTGTCGACGAGACTTGTGGGGTCATACGCCCCGGGCCGGTAGACCGTCAGATAGGCGGACAAGGTCGGATCCTGCGGTGAAGCGTCCGGCAGCGACCGTTCCTGGTCCGGGTCGACCGACTGGTCGTTCGTCGTCATGCCGTCCGCGTACACCGGCGCGATCTGGTATGCGGTCGATACGATGATCGGGTCCGCCACCTGTAGCTCGCCGACCCGGTAGCCGGCGAAGGAGAAGGTGAACGGTGGACCGGGTACCGCGAGGGCCTGGGCCGCAGCGGTATCCTCGCCGACGGTGGCTGGCGGGGACGCTCCACCGAGGAGCGACGGTGCCGCGAGGGCGGCCGCCACACCGAGCACAGCCACCGCGGAAACGCCGGAGGTCAGCCAACCGAGCCGGCGACGACGCTGGACCCGTTGCCCCGCCTTGACGATCTCGTCAACGCTGTAGCGCAGCGGCGGTGACTCGGACGTCAACAGATCCACCAGGTCCCGTACCCGCACCGGCCCACTCCTCATGTTCCGTTGTCCCTTCCAGGACGACGCCTTCGGCGGCAAGAGCCGCCCGTAGCTTCGCCAGACCCCTGGCCGTCTGGCTCCTGACCGTGGCCGTCCGCACGCCGAGGACCTTCCCGGCCTCCTCGGCCGTCAGGTCGAGGTAGAAGCGCAGCACCAGCACCGCCCGCTGACGGACCGGTACCGCACGCAGTGCCGTACGGATCTGCAACCGGTTGTCGACGGCGCCGCTCCCGTCGGCCTGGGGGAGATCGGGCATCGCCTCTCCGACCAGACGTTCACGGCGCCACCACGGTCTACGGGTTTCGTCGATCGCCGCCCGGATCACGATGGTCCGGACGTAACTGTCCGGGTGGTCCAGCCGCCCCCAACGCGGATACAGCTTCGCCAGTGCGTTGGCGACCGCGTCCTCAGCCATGTGCCAGTTTCCGCAGGTCAGGAATGCCAGGTTCCGCAACGGTCCCATCCGGGACGCCGCGAACTCGCGGAACTCATCTTGGTCGTCTGGTTTCACAGGGCTGCTCCCTCCGATGCTGATAGAACGGTCGCGGCCCGCTCGAACGCTGCACGCCCCGGCAAGATTTGTCCGTTCAGCCTGGCGATCCAGGCAGCGGATAGCCAGCGATTCCACTGACAGCGTGAAAAGTCACGGTCCATCGACGCGCTCCCGGCTGCACCCCCGACCCGCCTTCCTGCGCCACGGTGCAGCAGGTCCGCTCAGGCGGCGACGCGAGAACCTGGTACGGCCAGCGCGGCGAGCGCCGCGACGGAACGCAACGGTTGGCGTACGAAGGCGGGCGGGCCGGTCAAGAATGAGGACCTGCAGGCCGCAGGCGTACCGGTGCCGCAGCCGCGTCGAAGCGCCGCGCCACGCCGCAGTTGACGATCCACGACTGCGCCTGAGATGTGGTATTTGATAGTGGTTAGGGTGTATCGCCAAGGTGTCGAGGTGCGGCGGTCGGGCACACTGTGCGGGTGAGCATCGTTGGTTGCCTCCGACCGTCCCACCTCCCCGACACCGACCGGGTGCCGGTGGTACGGCGATGACCACCGTCGGGTCGGGTGCCCTCCTGACGGTGGTCGAGGCGGTCAGCCGGTCCCGCGACCTTGGCGAGTTCGCGGAGGCTGGCTGTCGCGAGCTCTTCCGCCTCATGCCCTGTGTCAGCGTGTCGTACACGGAGGTCAACCTCAGGACCGAGGTGGTATCCGGATACCTGTGGCCGTACCCGGGTATCGAGTGGTTCGAGCGGTACGCCGCACCGCTCGGCCGCATCGCACGACAGAACCCGCTGGTCGCACACATTGCCGGCGGCGGCTCAGTGGCGTCCTGGGCGGACGTCGACCCGAAAGGCGCATTTCGCCAGACCGCTCTGTTCCAGGAGTTCTACGCCGCGAACGGCATCGAGAGTCAGGTCGCACTGGGCCTCCTCAACCAACCCGGGCTGGTGACCGGCTTCACGGTCAACCGCGACGGCTCGCCGTTCAGCGCCGACGAGTATCAGGTCCTGCGCGAACTGCGCCCGCACCTGATCAACCTGTACCGGCTGGTCAGTGGGTCGGGACGGGCCCGTGCCAACGACGTCGTCCTGGCAGCGGACGGGTGGACCGGGGTCCGGCTCGCCGAGGGCGGCACGGTGTTGACCACGAGCGTGGAGGCGGAGGCGATCGGTGACCAGGTCGGGCTCGACCTGCGCGTCGGAGCCGACCTCACCTCGACGTGGTTCTGGCGGCGGCTCCGCGAGACCATCGGGGCGCGCTGGCAGGTCGGCAGAATGACCAGACCGATCCATCTCGGTACCGCCGACTGCCCGGTCGAGGCGATGGTCGCCACGACGGCGGTCGGCCCGTACTCGTTGCTGTTGCGCGACCGGGACGCCGTACGCCGCCGCCGCTGCCAGGAGTTGGGCCTGACCGGCAGGCAGACCGAGATCGCCCGGCTGGTCATTGCCGGCGCGACCAATGTGCAGATCGGCCGGGCGCTGGGCATCACCGCCTCCACGGTGCGCAAACACCTGGAGGCGACGTTCAGCGTCGTCGGCGTACAGTCCCGGGCGGCTCTGGTGGCGGTCCTGCTCGGGCCCCGGCCTGCGGGCGGGCCGGATGATTCCCAGCGGTCACGGCTTGTCGAGGATGCAGACGATCTCCATTTCGACCGATGAGCCGGCACTGGTCGAGCCCACCAGGCGTACCAGCGCGATGTCCTCGCTCGCGCCCTGGGTGACCGGCCCGGCGATCTCGATCGAGTCGAAGGTGCTCTTGAAGCCGCTTTCTTGGTTGACGTGCCGGAACGTCTGATTCGAGATGGCGGTGAACGACTGGGCGTCGGGGTCGCCGGAGTCGAAGTTGTCGACGCCGAGAAGGAGCCGGACGTCCTCGGCGAAGGGATCCTCGACGGGTTGCACACCGAGATCCCTGATGAACTCGCACTCGCCCTCGAAGTCCTGGTGGATGGTGCCGTCGACGGTGACCGCCCCGGTGCCTTCGTCGGATCGCTCGTAGCCGTCGCCGTCGGCGGGCGGGTCGTCGGACCCCGGTTGCGCATCGGCGGTCGCGGTGGTCCCGTCGTCACTACTGGCGGTCGTATCGTCGGGCTCGCCGGGAGACCCCGAATCGGTGCACCCGGCCAGGGCGATCGTCGAGAGGACAGCTATGAAGGCGAGGCGGGACCGGAATTTGACCATGGTCGCACCGTAGGGACGGACGGCGCACGGGCCAACGGGACGAACGTCGTATTGCGCCGGCCACCGGCTGCGGACCCGCCGGCCCACTTCTCAGTCGTGGGTGATCGAGAAGCCGAGGATCACCGCAGCGGAGACCACCACGTGCCCGGGCGCGAGATCCTGGGCGGAAGCCTGCCCGCCCGATCCGTGCCCACGGTACCGCTCGTGTCCCACATTCTCCGGATCGACGTCGTCGATGTGCACGACCGCGCCGAGCCGGACACCGGCCGCTTCGGCGTACAGCTCGGCCTTGCGCCGGGCGGCGGCAACCGTGCTCCCGCAATACCTGACGCACCGCGCGTACCGCTTCGGCTGCGGTAGCGAAAGCCTCAGAGGGAGTTTGCTCCACCCGTACCACCCGGAATCTGGCCCGGACCAGGCTCGGCATGGCCTTTACACTTGCCGCGCCGAACGCGGTCACACCCCAGGGTCGCTCAATCAGTTGCATCTGCCAGATCCTAAAAGGACGCTCCGCGACGGCATCGACCGGTGCGGCACCGGCGGTCACAGGGCGGGCCCTGACCCGGTCACGGTAGGTTGTCCGGGTGACGGGGGTGGCGACGACGCGGGTGCAGATCTGGACCGACGGTGCGTGCAGCGGCAATCCGGGGCCGGGCGGTTGGGGTGCGTTGCTGCGCTACGGCGAGGTCGAGAAGGAACTGTGCGGTGGTGAGGCCGGTGCCACGACGAACAACCGGATGGAACTCACCGCCCCTATCCGGGCGTTGGCCGCGTTGCCCGCCCGTCCGTCGTCGACCTCTACACGGACAGCACGTACGTCCGAAACGGCATCCTGTCGTGGATGGCGAACTGGAAACGCAACGGTTGGCGTACGAAGGCGGGCGAGCCGGTCAAGAACGAGGATCTGTGGCGGGAGCTCGACGCGGCCGTCGCCCGCCACGACGAGGTCGTCTGGCACTGGGTGAAGGGCCACGCCGGCCATGTGGAGAACGAACGCGCCGACCGCCTCGCCGCTCGCGGTCAGCGGGACTCGCTGGAGGCTGCGGGAGTCGCGCTGCCGCCGGTGCCGCAGCCGCGCCGCCGTACCCGGCGGTAGTACTCAGCGGTGCCGAACCCGGTCTCGGCGAGCAGTGGCTCGCCCGCCTTTCCCGGCGAGGCCGTCGCCGAGACGTGCGGGGTGACGCCTGGAGTTCGCCCGCCGGTCGGTTCGGCGTAGCGTGCCGGAAGACTTCCTATCGATTTAATGATTGGCATAAGTCGATCGCATTCCCGCCACTGCTATCACCCGACCGACGACCACCAGTCGGACCAGGTTCCGTACGGCCAGATCGATCCTGCCGGGCACCCGACCGGCGGCCTCGGACGCAGATCAATGCTTGCCGCCGCCGGCGGCCTGCTGATGCTCGCCGCCGTTCCCGGCACCGCGCGGGCCGGCACCGCTATGACAGCCGGTGCGGCGTCGGCCGGCGCGCCGGCGATGGCCGCGCCCGGCGCTTCCCGGGCGTCGCGGATCAGCCAGGGGACCACCCTGGTCCACGCCGACCTGCACAACCACACCGTGATGTCCGACGGGGACGGCAGCGCCGACGACGCGTTCGCCTCGATGCGCGAGGCTGGTCTCGACGTCGCCGCGCTGACCGACCACGCGACGATGTTCGCCATCGAGGGGCTCAGCCAGTCGGAGTGGCGGACCACCGGTGAGCTCGCCAACGCGGCCGACGACCCCGGTCAGTTCACCGCGATCCGCGGCTTCGAGTGGTCGCACCCGTTGCAGGGTCACGTCAACGTGTGGAACACCTCGGACTTCGCCGACCTGCTGCGGGCCGACAGCCCCGGCAGCCTCTACCGGTGGTTGGCCGGGCGGCCGGGCCAGCTTCAACCACCCGGGGCGGGAGATCAGCCGGTTCGACAACTTCTCGTACGATGCTGCGGCCCGCCAACAACTCGTCGGCTTGGAGATGTTCAACCGCACCGACGACTACCTGTTCGAAGGCTGGTCGTCCCGGGTGGCCTCGCCGCTGGTGGCCTGCCTCAACGCCGGGTGGCGCCCAGGTCTGACCGGCGTCACCGACGAGCACGGCACCACCTGGGGATTCCACGAAGGCAAGGGCCGCAGCGGTCTGTGGGTCACCGAGAACACCCGCGCTGCGGTGTTCGAGGCGATGGCGGCTCGCCGCTGTTTCGCCACCCGGGTCTCCGGCCTGCGCCTGGACACGGCCGCCAACGGCGTACGGATGGGTGGGGTTCTCGGCCTGGCCTCCGGTGACGTCCGGTTCCAGGTGGACCTGGACCGGGGTGCGGTCTGGGACGGCAAGCCGCTGCGCATCCAGGTGCTGCGCCCCGGTACGTCGGTGCCGACCGTCGTCGATGTCGTCGACACCGTCTCCGGGTCGGTCGTCGACTTCACCGTGCCGCTCGACGTCGCCGACGGCGAGTGGATCGTGCTGCGGGTCTCCGACCCGGACCTGGCCAACCCCACACCTGGCCCCAACGGGCACCCGTGCAACGACTTCGGGGTGGCGTACAGCAGCCCGTGGTGGCTGTGACCCTGAGCACCGATGCAAGCCCGGTCACCGGACGATCGTGACCTGACACGCGCGGTGGCGCGACGGCCGGTAGATCAGCAGCGCGCTCGCGGGCCTCCGTGACCAAGTGCCGGCGCGTCGCCGTCCACGACGGTGATGACGACGTTGCCC
The DNA here is from genome assembly GCF_048060115.1 of Micromonospora sp. LOL_023. Classification (NCBI taxonomy): domain Bacteria; kingdom Bacillati; phylum Actinomycetota; class Actinomycetes; order Micromonosporales; family Micromonosporaceae; genus Micromonospora; species Micromonospora sp. LOL_023. Next base: position 194,990 of record NZ_JBHMIM010000002.1, on the reverse strand, counting down.
ACCTTGTGTCCGCTGTCGACGTACCGGTGGGCGTCGACGATCTCGGCCAACGGGTAGCTGCGGTCGATGACGACCCGGAGCCGGCCGTCGCCGAGCAGGTCCCGCAGCGCGGCCAGGGCGGCGTGCTTGCGTACCGACATCCCGGTCCGGACCCGCCGGCCGCCGGTGACGGCCGTGCCGGCAGCCAGCAGGCTGTTCGTCACCAGCCCGGTCGTCGGCAGATAGCAGCCCCGCCGGTTCAGCACCGGCCGGCACCGGGCGAACGAGCTGCGACCTACGGTGTCGAAGACCACGTCGTAGCGTTCGCCGCTGGCGGTGAAGTCCTCGGCGGTGTAGTCGAACACCCGGTGTGCGCCGAGCGAGCCGACCAGCTCGGCGTTGCGGTCGCTGCACACGCCGTGCACCACGGCGCCGAGCTGCCGGGCGAGCTGGACGGCGTACGTGCCGATGCTGCCGGAGGCGCCGACGACCAGCACCTGCTGGCCGGGCCGCAGGTCGGCCAGGTCGTGCAGGAAGTGCCAGGCGGTGGTGAACCCGTCGACGGTCGCGGCGGCCTGCGGGTACGTCACGTTCGCCGGCATCGTCGTCAACGACGCCCGCTCCGACAGGCACTTGTACTCGGCGTTCGCCCCGACGCCGAAGCCGGTGAACCCGAAGACCCGGTCGCCGATCCGGAACCGGCTGGCCGCCGGACCGGTCGCGGTGACCTCGCCGGCGAACTCCAGCCCGAGCACCCGGATCCCCTTGCGTGGGCGCCGTACGCCGATGATCGCCCGGCCCCAGCGGGGTTCGCCCCGGCGCATCCCGCACTCGGCGGACGTCACCGTGGTGGCGTGCACCCGGACCAGCACCTGGTCGCTGCGGGGTACGGGCGTCGGCAGGTCGACCTGGGTGAGCACGTCGGGCGGGCCGTACGCGTCGAACATCACCGCACGCATGTGGCGATGATGGTGCAGGCACGCTGTGGGCGTCCTGAGAGGGGGCGGGACCACCTCCGACCACCAGGACAGCAGCGGTACCTGGCTGTCCGTACCGAAGTGTTCATACCTTCGGCCAGCGCCGCGATCTGCCAGCGTCTGACCGCCGTACCCCGAGTTGCGACAGGTGCAGGACAGCCTATCGGCCTGCGAAAACGTCCCCTGTCGCGACGAGGAAGGGCTCCAGGATCGTGACAGGACAGACAGCATCGACGGCGACCTACCGGTCGCCGCGCGGGCGGCGCCGCCGCCCGCGCAACCGGCCGGGCTGGCTCCGGCTGCGGAATGTCTTCTTCGGCGCTGCCGCGGCGGCGGCGATCTCCGCCGGCGTCGTACTGGCACCGACCGCGCAGGCGGCGGAGAGCCCGTTCGAGCGGGGACCGGCGCCGTCGGCTGCCAGCATCGCGGCGGCCAACGGTCCGTTCGACATCGACGAGACGGTGGTACGCCGATCCCAGGCATCAGGCTTCGGGGGTGGCACCATCTTCTTTCCGACGTCGACCGCGGAGGGCACCTTCGGTGGGGTGGTGATCGCGCCCGGTTTCACCGCCAGGCAGTCATCGATGGCATGGCTGGCGCCGAGGCTGGCGTCGCAGGGCTTCGTGGTCTTCAACATCGACACGAACACGACGACCGACCAGCCGGCCAGTCGCGGCCGGCAGATGCTCGCCGCGCTGGACTTCCTCACTCAGGACAGTCCGGTGCAGGACCGGGTCGACGCCGACCGGTTGGCAGTGATCGGACACTCGATGGGTGGGGGCGGAGCCCTGGAAGCGGCGGATGCCCGGCCGGAACTGCGGGCCGCCATCCCGTTGACCCCGTGGAACCTCACCAAGGACTGGTCCGACCTGCAGGTGCCGACCATGATCATCGGAGCAGAGCGGGACGGCGTCGCTTCGGTGCGGCGCCACTCGGAACGGTTCCACGCGAGTTTCCCGGACGACCTTGAGTCGGCCTATCTTGAGCTGCGGGGTGCCAGCCACTTCGCGCCCAACATTCCGAACGCCACCATCGCCTCGTCCAGTGTCGCCTGGCTGAAGCGGTTCGTCGACGACGACCTGCGGTACGAGCAGTTCCTCTGCCCACCGCCGGCCGACGACCGCGCCTTCTCCGAGTACATCGACAGCTGCCCGCTGCTCTGAGCGGGTGGGACGTGCCGGACCCGGGGGCGGCCGGGCTCGGCACGGTGCGCGAGGACGAGCAGGTGGAAGCACTCAGGTCGTCACCGCCATCGAGCCGTCCGCGCCACTGCGCGACGGCGACCGATTGGCCGGTGACCATCCTCATGGATGGGTGCGGTGAGTTCCATGTTCCCACTGAGAACGAACGCGCCGACCGGCTCGCCGCACGCGGCCTGCGGGACGCGCTGGAGGCCGCCGGGGTCCCGATGCCGCCGGTGCCGCAGCAGCGCCGCCGTACCCGGTGGCGACGGCCCGCAGCGCAGGGCAGTCCGACCACCGAAGGAGAAAAGATGAGTCCGATGCCCACCGGCCGACTGGTCGGCACCGACCTGGCGCTGATCCGTACGTTCCGAGCTTCCGTCGCCGACGTCTGGGCGAGCATCACCGACCCGGCGCGTACCGCTGGGTGGTTCGGCCCCTGGCACGGCGACGCCGCGCCGGGAAGCACGATCAAGGTCCAGATGGCGTACGAGGAGGGCCAGCCGTGGATGGACTGCACCATCGACAGGTGTGAGCCGCCGTACCGACTCGCCATCTCCGCTCTGGACGAGCACGGCGGTTGGCACCTGGAGATGACGCTCGTCGAGAGCGCGGGCGTGACCGAACTGCGGTTCACCCAGCACCTGAACGGTACGGACGGTGTCGGCGAGGTCGGACCTGGCTGGGAGTACTACCTGGACGCGCTGGTCGCCTCCCGTGCGGGCGAGCCGGCACCGAACTTTGGCGACTACTACCCGGCGATGAAGGAGTACTTCGAAGCCCAGCGGTAGCCGCAGGTCGGACGGACGCGGCACCTGGCTGGGTGATCCACTGCTGGACGTCGGCCAGCGGGACCGGTTCGTGGTAGCGCTGCTCGATGGCGTCGAACACGGCCGCGAGCAGGAGCTCGTCCGCGGTGCGCAGCTTGTCGGCGACGCTGGTCGACAACCGGGCCGCAGCCATCAGCAGCAGGGAACCACTGAGAACCTGCGGCCGCCTGAGCGAGGTTCGGCCTACAGATCGTGTGTCGAGGTGCCGGTGGGCGTCGACGATCTCGGCCAACGGGTAGCTGCGGTCGATGACGACCCGGAGCCGGCCGTCGCCGAGCACGTTCGCCGGCATCGTCGTCAACGACGCCCGCTCCGACAGGCACTTGTACTCGGTGTTCGCCCCGACGCCGAAGCCGGTGAAACCGAGACCACATCAGGAACCTGATCGCTGGCTTGCGTGGTCGCTGAGTCAGCAGACGGTGGCCAGCGCTGACCGCAGATGTATCGCGGTGGCTTCGTCGAAGGCAACCAGTCGGATCCGCTCGACGTCGGTCGGCGTGGCCGCGATCGTCGCAGCGGCGATCCGGGCGGCCAGGTCGGCCGGGAAGCCGTACACGCCGGTGGCGATGGCGGGGAAGGCGACCGTCCGGGCGCCGAGTTCGTCGGCGACCCGCAGGCTGCGTCGATAGCAGGAGGCCAGGACGTCTGCCTCGCCCTGGTCGCCGTCCTCCCAGATCGGACCGACCGTGTGGATGATGTGCCGCACCGGCGGATCGAGGTCGAACGCCGCAGTCGCCATCGCGTCACCGGGCGCGCAGGGGCCGATCGCGCCGCCGGCCTGCGCCAGGCGTGGGCCGGCGGCGCGGTGGACGGCTCCGTCGACACCGCCGCCACCGAGCAGTGACTCGTTCGCGGCGGTGACGATGGCGTCCACGTCCTCGCCCGTGATGTCGCCGACGACGACCTCGATGACTGCCACGACGCGATCCTGACACATCGGCTGCGGACCCTCCGGTCCACTTTCTCAGTCGTGGGCGATCGAGAAGCCGAGGATCACCGCAGCGGAGACCACCACGTGCCCGGGCGCGAGATCCTGGACGGAAGCCTGCCCGCCCGATCCGTGCCCACGGTGCCGCTCGTGTCCCACATTCTCCGGATCGACATCGTCGATGTGCACGACCGCACCGGGTGCACATCCTCGACCTGGAGAACCACGCCGCAACCCCGTGTACGTGCACGCCAAGGCCTGTGTCGTGGACGACGTGTGGGCCTTGCGCCGGCAGCGACAACTTCAACCGACGATCCTGGACCAACGACAGCGCGCTGTCCTGTGCTGTCCTCGACGAGACCCGCGACCAGCGTGCCCCGTACGACCCGGCCGGGCTCGGCGACCAGGCCCGGGTATTCGCCCGTGACTTGCGGCTCACGTTGATGCGCGTGCGCCCGGACCGGGCACCGGACGGCAGCTGTACGCCGACGGCCGAACGGGGCTGCGTCCACCCGGCCCCGGATTGCGAAGAACATCCCGAAAAAGTAGCACTACCGAGGTGCCAGATTTCGTCATCCCAGCTATTTCTGCTGCCCTCGTGGCAGGGGGTCTGATCTCTACCTGATGGCTTTTTCGGCACCTGCCAGACCGTCGCCGGGCGTGGCCGCGATGGTGGCGCTGGCTGTCACTGGCTCGACCGTCCGCGCAACCCCTTGCCGAGTGGCCGGTCCGGGTGCGGGAGGATGGCCAGGTGGAAGCTCTAAGACTCGTACTGCTCTATGCGCACCTGGTCGGGTTCGCGCTGCTGCTCGGTGGTGCCTTCGTCCAGTGGCAGAGCGGCCGGTTCCGGATCAACTCGGCCATGCTCTGGGGTGCGGTGATCCAGGTCGTCACCGGCGTCGGGCTGTCCGCGCCGCTGCGCGACGGTGCCGAGCCGGCCCCGGCGAAACTCGTTACCAAACTGGTGCTGGCCCTGGCGATCCTGGCGATGGTGTTCTTCTCCCGTAAGCGCGAATCGGTCAACAAGGGGCATTTCCTGGCGATCATCGGGCTGACCCTGGTGAACGCCGCCGTCGCGGTCTTCTGGCGCTGACCGCACGTTACCGGCCGGCGACTGGCCGTCTCGTCACCCGGTCCGGGCACGACCGGGTGAACCGCCGACGACCCGATGCCGCCCCTTATAGGGTCTGCCGTGGGAGCGACCCAGCGGATCCGCCGGTGACCTCCCACACGGGAGAGTTACGCGAGGGTAACGGCGGCTCAACAGTCGTGCACGATTGTCGGCCGGTGGACGGGACCGCGCGTACGCTCCCGTCCAAAGTACGTCCGGTCCGACCGGCCGGGTGGGGACGCGATGCCGCGACAGTCTGCGGTGTGCAATGGAAGGAGACCGTCTTGCGCGCTACGCGTGGGATGCGGATCGTCTCGATGTTCGCGGCGGGTGGGCTGGCGCTCACCGCTGCCGCGTGCGGCGAGGCACCCGATAACGAAGGCACGGACGGCACCGGTGGCGAGGCCACCGAGACGTACTCGGCCTGCATGGTGACCGACGTCGGCGGCATCGACGACCGGTCCTTCAACGCCTCGGCCTGGGCCGGGATCGAGGCGGCGCAGAGCGAGAACGACGCGGTCGATGGGGACTACGTCGCCTCCAGCGCCGAGGCCGACTACGAGCCGAACCTGACCGGCTACGTCAACGAGGACTGCGACTTCATCCTCGCCGTCGGCGGCCTGATGCGCGACGCGACCATCGCAGTCGCCGAAGCCAACCCGGACCAGCAGTTCGGCATCGTCGACGCCACGACCGACCTGGCCAACGTCTACCCGATGCAGTTCGACACCGCCCAGGCGGCGTTCCTCGCCGGCTACCTGGCGGCCGGGTTCTCCGAGAGCGGCATCGTCGGCACCTACGGCGGCCTGCCGATCCCGCCGGTGACCATCTTCATGGACGGCTTCGTCGACGGCGTCGCCCACTACAACCAGGTCAAGAGCGCCGACGTCCAGGTCCTGGGCTGGGACAAGGAGGCCCAGAACGGCTCCTTCACCAACGACTTCGTCAAGCAGGACGAGGGCAAGAAGGTCGGCGACAGCCTGGTCGCCCAAGGCGCCGACGTGATCATGCCGGTCGCCGGTGGCGCCGGTCTAGGCACCGCCGCCGCCGCGCAGGCCGCCGGTGGGGCGTACAGCGTGATCTGGGTCGACGTGGATGGTTGCGAGAGCGCCGAGCAGTACTGCGACACGTTCCTGACCACTGTGGTCAAGAACATCCCGGACGCCGTCAAGCAGGCCGTGCTGGCCGGTGCCAACGGTGACGAGCTCAGCCCCGATCCGGGCTACCTGGGGAACCTGGAGAACAACGGCGTCTCACTGGCCCCGTACAACGAGTTCGAGGACAAGGTCGATGCCGAGCTGAAGGCCGAGGTCGAGCAGCTCAAGGCGGACATCATCGCCGGCACCATCGAGGTCACCTCCGACGCGCAGCCGGAGTAACCGGCGGCTGGCGCGCCGGGGCTGTCCCGGTGCGCCTCGCGAGCGACACCCCGCCCCTGTCACCGGGGTCCACAGACCCCGGTGACAGGGGCGGCCTCAGCCATCGACCCCTCCGGGCACCCGCCGGTGGCCCGGAGTCTCCCCGGGAGGCTCCGCTGAGACTCGAACTGCGCGGCATCACCAAACGCTTCGGTGACCTGGTCGCCAACGACCACATCGACCTGACCGTCGAGCCCGGCGAGATCCACGCCCTGCTGGGCGAGAACGGCGCCGGCAAGTCGACCCTGATGAACGTCCTCTACGGGCTGCTGCAGCCGGACGAGGGCGAGATCCTGGTGGACGGCAACCCGATCAAGATCCGCAGCCCACGGGACGCCATCACCGCCGGCATCGGCATGGTGCACCAGCACTTCATGCTGGTGCCGGTGCTCACCGTGGCGGAGAACGTCATGCTCGGTGCCGAACGCACCCGGGGCGGGCTGCTCGGCTTCCTCGACCAGCGCCGGGCCCGCGCCGAGGTGGTCGACGTCTCCAACCGGTACGGCCTGGCGGTCGACCCGGAAGCGGTGATCGAGGACCTGCCGGTCGGCATCCAACAGCGGGTGGAGATCGTCAAGGCGCTGACCCGCGACGTCGACCTGCTGATCCTCGACGAGCCGACCGCTGTGCTCACCCCACAGGAGACCGAGGAGCTGCTCACCGTGATGCGGTCGCTGAAGGCGGCCGGCAAGTCGATCGTCTTCATCACCCACAAGCTCGGCGAGGTGAAGGCGATCGCCGACCGGATCACGGTGATCCGGCGGGGCCGTACGGTCGCCACCGCCGAACCGACCGCCAGCCGCGACGAGCTGGCCGCGCTGATGGTCGGCCGCAGCGTCAGCCTCACCGTGGACAAGACCCCGGCACAGCCGGGGGAGCCGGTGCTCGACATCGCCGGGCTGGTCGTCGACGACGAGCGCGGCGTACGGGTCGTCGACGGCGTCGACCTGACCGTACGGGCCGGCGAGGTGCTCGGCATCGCCGGAGTGCAGGGCAACGGCCAGACCGAACTCGTCGAGGCGATCATGGGTCTGCTGCCGTCGGCGGCGGGCACGGTCACCCTCAACGGCGAGCGCATCGACGGCTGGAGCACCAAACGGGTGCTGCGCGCCGGGGTCGGCTACGTGCCGGAGGACCGCAGCGTCGACGGCGTGGTCAAGGAGTTCAGTGTCGCCGAGAACCTGGTGCTCGACCTGTACGACCAGCCGCCGTACGGCTCCGGTCTGGCGCTGCGGCCGGCGGCCATCGCCGCCTCCGCGACCGAGCGGATCGCCCAGTTCGACATCCGTACGTCCTCGGGGCAGGCGGCGGTCGGCACCCTGTCCGGCGGCAACCAGCAGAAGGTGATCGTGGCCCGGGAGCTGTCCCGGCCGCTGAAGCTGTTCATCGCCGCCCAACCGACCCGGGGCGTCGACGTCGGCTCCATCGAGTTCATCCACGGCCGGATCATCCACGAACGCGACTCAGGCACCGGCGTCCTCGTCGTCTCCAGCGAACTCGACGAGGTCATCGGGCTGGCCGACCGGATCGCGGTGATGTACCGGGGCCGGATCATCGCCGTCGTCGGCCCGGACACCCCACGGGAACAGATCGGCCTGCTGATGGCCGGCGTATCGGCACAGCAAGAAGGGACGCAATGACCAGCGAGAACGGTGTGCCGGCAGGCTCGCCGGACAAGCCGCCGGCCGGCGACGAACCCGCCGCCGCCGCGCAGCACGCGGCCAGCGCGGACGCTGCCAGCCCACCGGCAGCGACGCCGGCCGACGGCCAGCCCGGCACCGTCCCCGCTGGCTCGGAACCGACCGGCCCGGCCACCGACGGCGAATCCCTCGGCCAGCGCTTCCTGCACCACCTGTGGGCCGCCAACACGGTCACCGTGACGGTCCTCGCGCTGCTGCTTGCCGTCGTCATCGGCGGCGTACTGATGATCGTCTCCGACCCGGACGTGTTGGCCACCTACACCTACCTGTTCGCCCGACCGGGTGACGCGTTCGGCGCCAGCTGGGAGTTGGTCAGCCAGGCGTACGCGAACCTGTTCAAGGGCGCGGTGGTCAACCCGGAGACCGTGCGGGCCTGGTTCGCCGGTGAGGCCGAGTGGACCTCGGTGTTCCGGCCGATCTCCGAGACGTTGACCTACACCACCCCGCTGGTCTTCACCGGACTGTCGGTGGCGTTGGCGTTCCGGGGCGGACTGTTCAACATCGGTGCCCAGGGGCAGGCGATCATCGGTGTCATCGTCGCCGCCCTGGCCGGCTTCCTGCTGCCGTTGCCGCCGGTGCTGCACGTGGTCGTCGCGGTGCTGGCCGGCGCGCTCGGCGGGGCGTTGTGGGGGTTCTTCCCCGGCTTCCTCAAGGCCCGTACGGGCGCCCACGAGGTGATCACCACGATCATGCTCAACTACGTCGCGCTGTACTTCCTCACCTGGATCATCGTGCAGCCCGGCGTACAGAACCCGGAGCGGCCGGACGCGATCAGCCGGCCGGTGGAGGCCAGCGCCCAGCTGCCCCGGCTGCTCGGTGACGGGCTGCGGGTGCACGCCGGAATTCTGCTGGCGATCGCCGCCACAGCCGCCGTGGCCTGGCTGCTCGACCGCTCCACCGTGGGCTTCGAGCTGCGCGCGGTCGGCGCCAACCCGGACGCCGCCCGTACCGCCGGGATCAGCGTCACCGGCACCTACGTCCTGCTGATGGTGATCGCCGGCGGGCTGGCCGGGCTCGGCGGGGCCAACATGGTGCTCGGCAGTACGGCGAACGCGTTGACCCCGCTGGTCGCCGCCCAGATCGGCTTCGACGGCATCCTGGTCGCCCTGCTCGGCCGGGTCAGACCATGGGGGGTCGCGCTGGCGGCGCTACTGTTCGGGGCGCTGCGGGCCGGCGGCAACGCCATGCAGTCCAGTTCCGGGATCTCGCTGGAGCTGGTCACCGTACTGCAGGCACTGATCGTCATCTTCATCGCCGCCCCCGCTCTGGTGAAGGCGATCTTCCAGCTCCGGGCGGACCGCGCCGCCCGGCTGCAGACCAGCATGGCGAAGGGCTGGTGACCGGCGTTGTCCACCATGATTGCAACTGACACACCGGTCGCCGTCACGGCACGCTTCTGGAACCGTACCCGGATCACCGGGGCCGGCCTGGCTGCGGCCGGTGCCGTCGCCGCGTCCGTCTTCGGCACCCTGGCCGACCCGCAAGAGGCCCGGTTCACCCTGAGTGAGACCGCTGGCGGTGCCGCGCTGCGCATCCCGGGCACCGTCGGCGCGGTGCTGTTCGGCCTGATCGCGCTCGCTGCGGGAGCGGCGCTGCTCAGCCCGTACGGTCGCTGGTACAAGTCGCTGCTCGCCGTCGGCGTCGTCGGCTTCGTGCTCAGCTTCCTGTGCTGGCAGATCTCCACCGCGCCGACCGGGCAGAACTTCATGCCGATGGTCAACATGGTGCGCGGCACGTTCCTGCTGGCCCTGCCGCTGATCTTCGGGTCGCTGGCCGGGGTGCTCTGCGAACGTTCCGGCGTGGTCAACGTGGCCATCGAAGGACAGCTGCTGATGGGTGCGTTCGCCGGTGCGCTGATCGGCACCATGTCCGGCAACGTCTGGGTCGGGCTGATCGCCGCCGCGTTCGGCGGGGCGTTCATCTCGCTGCTGCTGGCCCTGTTCGCCATCCGCTACCTGGTCGACCAGGTGGTCATCGGCATCGTGCTGAACCTGTTCGCGATCGGCCTGACCGGGTTCCTCTACGAGCGGCTGATGCAGACCGACCAGCCGGCCTACAACCAGCCGCCGCACTTCGGCACCTGGGAGATTCCGCTGCTGTCGCAGATCCCGGTGATCGGGCCGGCACTGTTTCGCGGCAACATCTTTCTCTACCTGGCGTTGATCCTGGTCGTGGTGATCAACGTGGCGCTGTTCCGCACCCGGTGGGGGCTGCGGACCCGGTCGGTCGGCGAGCACCCGATCGCGGCCGACACCCTCGGCGTACGGGTGCTGGGGCTGCGCTACCGAAACGTGCTGCTGGCCGGCATGGTCGCCGGGATCGGCGGCGGGTCGTACACCCTGCTGCTCTATTCCTTCACCAAGAACATGATCGGTGGCAAGGGTTTCATCGCCCTCGCCGCGATGATCTTCGGCCGGTGGAGCCCGACCGGGGCGCTGGTCGCGTCGCTGTTCTTCGGCTTCGCCGACCAGCTCGGTGCCTATCTGGGGGCGATCAGCAGCGCGATCCCGAGCCAGTTCCTGGCGATGCTGCCCTACCTGGCGACGATCCTCGCGGTGGCCGGACTGGTCGGTCGGGTACGGGCACCGGCCGCTGACGGTAAGCCCTACATCAAGGCCTGATCAGGGCCAGCTACCGTTTACTACTGGCCGGTCAGGTTCCGTGGCAGTCGGGGTCACCCGGCCAGCGGGGTCGACCGGCCAGTAGCGGTAGCCGGTGCGGGTCGACCGGTCAGTGGCGGTAGCCGGTCCGGGTTGAGGAGGGCAGTCGTGGAGATCGACTGGGTGGAGCTGCGGCGTGCCGCGACGGAGGCCATGCAGCACGCGTACGCGCCGTACTCGAACTTCCCGGTCGGCGCGGCCGCCCTGGTCGACGACGGCCGGGTGGTCGTCGGCTGCAACGTGGAGAACGCCGCGTACGGCGTGGTGCTCTGCGCCGAGTGCGGGGTGGTGTCGTCGCTGCACAGCACCGGCGGTGGCCGGCTGGTGGCGCTGTCCTGCGTCGGCGGCGACGGCCAGCCGCTGATGCCGTGCGGGCGGTGCCGGCAACTGCTGTGGGAGCACGGCGGCCCGGACTGCCTGGTCGAGGCGCTGCCGGAGCCGCTGACCGTGGCCGAGTTGCTGCCGCACGCGTTCGGCCCGGCGGATCTCGCGGCGGCGGCCCTGGCACCCGGCGGTAGCTCGGGTCGCGGTCGTGGCTCGGCGGATCGGACCCGCGTCGGCACCGAGCACATCGGGCGGGCCGACGGCGCTGGCCGGCCGGTGGTGGCCCCGGACACCGCGGTGCCGGCCCGGCTGGCCAAGTGGCGGGGGCGGGGAACGGTCTTCGTGCACCCTGACTCGGCCGGTGGCGAGGTGGTCTGGACCGGCTACTGGGAGCGGTCCGAGTCGACCGGCGAGGCCGCCGGCTCGGGCATCCTGGAGGAGGCGCCGAGCTGGCCGGCGGCGGAGTCGGTGGTCGCCTGGGGCCGGGCCCGCACCCATCGGGTGGTGGTGGTCGACGCCGAAGGCGCGGTCTCCTGGGCGGGGGAGGGCGAGCCACCCACCGAGGTGAGCAACCGCTGGCAAGGCTGACCGCGTCCCGTCCCTGTCTCCAGGATCCGAGCGATCGTGGAGTTGTCGCGAAGGTATGACCAATTGTCTATCGATAAGCCCAAGATCGCCGGGGTCGTGGACGTGATCCGCGCCAAGCGGGACGGTGGCCGGCTCAGCGACGCGCAGATCGACTGGACGATCGCCGCGTACACCCGGGGCGAGGTCGCCGACGAGCAGATGTCCGCCCTGGCGATGGCGATCCTGCTCCGGGGCATGGACACCGCCGAGATCGCCCGCTGGACCGCCGCCATGATCGACAGCGGCGAACGGCTCGACCTGTCGACCGTGCCCCGCCCCACCGTCGACAAGCACTCCACCGGCGGCGTCGGCGACAAGATCACCTTGCCGTTGACCCCGCTGGTCGCCGCCTGCGGTGCCGCCGTACCGCAGCTGTCCGGCCGAGGCCTCGGCCACACCGGCGGCACCCTGGACAAGCTGGAGTCGATCCCCGGCTGGCGGGCGGACCTCACCAACACCCGCTTCGTCAGCCAACTGCGCGACGTCGGCGCGGTCATCTGCGCCGCCGGCGACGGACTCGCCCCGGCCGACCGCAAGCTGTACGCGTTGCGCGACGTCACCGGCACCGTGGAAGCGATTCCGCTGATCGCCAGCTCGATCATGAGCAAGAAGATCGCTGAAGGCACCGGCGCGCTTGTTCTGGACGTCAAGGTCGGCACCGGTGCCTTCATGTCCTCGGTCACCGACGCCCGCGAACTCGCCCGCACCATGGTCGACCTGGGCACCGCGCACGGCGTACGCACCGTCGCCCTGCTCACCGAGATGTCCACCCCGCTGGGGCGAACGGTCGGCAACGCCGTCGAGGTCACCGAATCGGTCGAGGTCCTCGCTGGCGGTGGGCCGGCGGACGTCGTGGAACTCACCCTCGCGCTGGCCCGGGAGATGCTGGACGCCGCCGGCCTGCCCGACGCCGATCCGGCTGCGGCACTGCGTGACGGTCGGGCGATGGACACCTGGCGCGCGATGATCGCCGCGCAGGGCGGCGACCCGCACGCCGCGCTCCCAGTCGCCGCCGAGGCGGAACTGATCCGTGCCGACCGGGACGGCTGGCTGGCCGCCCTGGACGCCCGGCTGATTGGCGTCGCCGCCTGGCGGCTCGGAGCCGGACGTGCCCGCAAGGAGGACCCGGTCAGCGCCGGCGCCGGTGTGATCCTGCACCGCAAACCCGGCGAGTGGGTCCGCGCCGGTGACCCGCTCATCGAGCTGCGCGCCGACGACCCGACCCGGATCGCCGACGTGCTACCCGACCTGGTCGGGGAGATCGGCCCGGACGGCGCCATCGGTCTCGTCGACACCGCACCGCAGCCGCGGGACCTGGTGATCGAGCGGATCGGCTGAGCCGGGCAACCCGTACCAGCCACACCGAACACCCCGTGTCGTGGTAACCGTGACACAGAGCGGATATCCTGCCACGCCGGGGGAGGTTCGTTCAGGGGGAACGCCGTCGTCGACTAGCGGGAAAGCGAAGCCTGTGACCGTACTCGCTCCTGATCCTCACGCCATCCGCGCGGAGAGTCTCGACGAGCTGCGTCGGCTCCGCCTACCGCTGCCGCCGGCCGGCTTTCCGCTGGTCTGGGAGCCGGGCGACGGGGTCGAGCTGCGGCCCACCCCCGAGATCGAGGCTCGGACCGCCATTCTGCACCTGGTACTCGCACGCTGTTTCGGCATGCCACCGCAGGCCGCGATGAGCTGGCTGCTCAACTCGCACCTGGTCGAGCTGGTCACCCCACCGGAGTGGCAGTTCGTCATCGGCGGCCGGGGCGACCACCGGTCGTTCGTGCTGCACCACGATGCGATCTTCGCGCTGGCCTGGGTGCTGGGCCTGACCCGGCACCTGGACCCGGTCGCGGTCTCGGACGACCGGCTGATGGCGTTGCTGCCGAACCTGCCCGCCGGTGAGACATTCGCCCAGTGGCGGTCCCGGACCCTCGTCGCGCCGCGCGACGCGGCGGAGGCGGCGGTGCTGTTGGACTTCTACTACTGCCTCGACTGGGGTTACCTGGAGGCGGAACGGCGCGGCGAGCCGCTACCCGGGGTGGTCGACGCCAACGCCATCGGGCAGCGGCGCTGGGCGCTGGAGTGGGTGGTCATCTTCCGGGGGCCGTACCACGATCTGCCAGCTGGCTGGGAAGAGATCGATCTCTCCACCTGATCTGCTGACAGCCGGCCGGCGCGGGTCAGCGTGGCCGGTAGACCGTTAGCTGGACAGCGACCGTGACCGTCACCGGCTCCGGCAGGGCGGCGATCGAGGTGGCCAGCGCCTGCGGGTCGGCGTGCCAGGAGCTCGGCCCCATCCGTACCGACGCGGCGACGTCGTCATGGCCCAGCCGCAGACGCTGGCGCAGCGTACGCCGGGACACCTCGGCGAAGTGCCCGCCGAGCGTTGCGCCGATCCGGTCCTGCTTGGCGGGGTCGACCGTGAGCAGCCGCAGCGCCCCGACGAGCTCGCCGAGATGCTCCGGCAGCGGCGCGACCACGAGCAGAACCCCTCGGGGGTGCAGGATCCGGGCGAACTCGGCGCCGTTGCGGGGGGCGAACACGTTCAGGATCAGGCCAGCGGAATCGGCGGCCACGGGCAACGGCCGCCAGGTGTCGCAACGGACCGCCGCTGCCGCCGGATGGGCGCGGGCGGCCCGGCGTACCGCCGCCTTCGAAATGTCCAGGGCCAGGCCGACGGCGTCCGGCAGGGCGTCCAGCACCGCCGACAGGTAGGTGCCCGTGCCGGCACCGGCGTCGACCACGAACGGCCGGGTCGGTGGCAGGTGCTCGCGGGCGGCCTGCGCGAGCCCGGCGGCGACCACGGCGAAGTGCCCCCGGCGCAGGAAGTCGGCGCGGGCCGCGACCATCTCGGGGCTGTCCCCGGCGTACCCGGTCCGACCGGTGACCAGGTCGACGTGGCCCTGCCGGGCGACGTCGAAGCTGTGCCCGGTCGGGCAGCGCAGCGTCCGCGCGGTGCCATCGCCGTCGGCCGCGAACGGAGCACGACAGACCGGGCAGCGCAGGTACGGCAGAACGTCGGCATGCATCACCGACATCCTGCCGCCCCGGCTCGTCGGTCGGGGCACCGGCCGGCCGTCCGCCGAGCCCGTCCGGATCGGCCTGTGTGGTCCTACTACTCTCCACCTATGGCGGCTATTTCGTTGGCGGAGATCGTTCGGGTGCCGAAGGCGTTGTTGCATGACCATCTGGATGGTGGGTTGCGTCCGGCCACGGTGGTGGAGTTGGCGGCGGAGGTGGGGCATGTTCTGCCGGTGACGGATCCGGACGAGTTGGGTCGGTGGTTCGTGTCGGCGGCCGATTCGGGGTCGTTGGAGCGTTATCTGGAGACGTTTGCGCACACGGTGGCGGTGATGCAGACGGAGGCGGGGTTGTTCCGGGTGGCCGCGGAGTGTGCGGTGGATCTGGCGGCGGACGGGGTGGTGTACGCGGAGGTGCGGTTCGCGCCGGAGCAGCATCTGTCGCGGGGGTTGGGGTTGGGTCAGGTGGTGGAGGCGGTGGTGGCCGGGTTCGCCGCGGGGGCGGTGGAGGCGGCGCGGGCGGGTCGGGTGATCCGGGTGGGGACGTTGTTGACGGCGATGCGGCATGCGGCGCGGTCGCAGGAGATTGCGGAGTTGGCGGTGCGGTATCGGGATGCGGGGGTGGTGGGGTTCGACATCGCGGGTGCGGAGGCTGGTTTTCCGCCGACTCGTCATCTGGACGCCTTCGAGTATCTGCAGCGGGAGAATTTCCATTTCACGATTCATGCGGGTGAGGCTTTCGGGTTGCCGTCGATCTGGCAGGCGATTCAGTGGTGTGGGGCGGATCGGCTGGGGCATGGGGTGCGGATCGTGGATGATATCGAGGTGGGTGGTGGGGCGCGGTTGGGGCGGTTGGCATCGTATGTGCGGGACAAGCGGATTCCGTTGGAGTTGTGTCCGTCGTCGAATGTGCAGACGGGTGCGGTGGGGTCGGTGGGTGAGCATCCGATCGGGTTGTTGCGTGATCTGCGGTTCCGGGTGACGGTGAACACGGACAACCGGTTGATGAGTGGTACGTCGATGTCTCGGGAGATGTGGCTGTTGGTGGAGGCGTTCGGGTGGGGGTGGGCTGAGTTGCGGTGGTTGACGATCAACGCGATGAAGAGCGCGTTCATCCCGTTCGACGAACGGTTGGCGATCATCGACGACGTGATCAAACCGGCGTACGGGAAACTGATCGTCTGACGGCGAGTGGCGGGCGGGTGCGGACCGCGCTGGCGCCCTGGGGATGTTCCTGGGACCGGGTCCGGTGGTGCCAGGCCCGGCTTGCGGTGCGGGTTTCCATTGGCCCCGGGCTCGTTCCCGGTGCGAGAGCTTCCCATCGGACGATCCGCCATGGCCCTTTCGGGCGGTCGCACGGGGTCGGTCGGCGGCAGGATTGTTACGGACGCCGCAAACCTGGCACGTCCCGTCAGTGGCGGTGGCGCGGGACCATGAGCGTAAGATGACACGTCGCACTCTGAGAGCGCCGTTGCTCTCGAAGCGGGCAAGACGGACAGGAATGATTACTGAGCGTGGTCGCATCAGTGCAATTCGGTGTAAGTCCCGATAACCATCGCGTCACACTCGCTGTAACAGACCACCTGGGCTTTCTCTTTGGGTGGCATCGTGATGGAATCTCGGGGGTCCGATCCGCCCCGGGTCGGCCGATGGGCGGTGCCCGGTGCGTCCAGCCGGCGCCGACGAGGAGGGCGGTGACGTGAGCAAGCGGCCGAAGACGGCAGAGTCCTTCCTGTCGCGTCTCCGCCGGCCGATTGGCCGGCTCAACGATCTGCCGATCTGGTCCAAGCTCGGTCTGATCATGATCGTTCCGACTCTGGCGACGATCGTGGTCGGCACCAATGGTCTCATCGGTCACCTGGAGACCGCTGACAACGCGGCCCAGGCCCGCACGCTGTCGACATTGACTGCGGCCTCCGGTGACCTGGTGCACGACCTGCAGAACGAACGGGCCGCGGCGGTGCTGCTGCTGGGCACTGAGAACGCCGAGGCCAAGCAGCGCTACCTGGATGTCTACAACGCGCTGCACGGCACGGTCGAGAGTTCCCGCGCGCCGTACTCACAGCGCCGCGCCGAGCTGACCGACCTGCCGGTGAACTTCCGCAACCTGCTGTCCCGGATCGATCAGAACCTCGCCGACCTGCCCGGCGTACGCAGTCAGGTGGTCAACAGCGCCACCGCCGACGGCAACTTCCGACTCACCGAGGCCGCCCGCGCGTACGAGGTCCTGCTCAGCGACCTGCTCGACATCCGTGACTCGGCCGCCCAGCTGGCCAGCGACACCCAACTGAGCGACCACATGCGCGCCGGCGCGTCGCTGGCCCGCAACAAGGAGTTCCTCTCCCGGGAACGGATCGTGGTGCTGCGTGCGTTCAGCCAGAACGCGCTGACTCCTTCGCTGCGCACCGACTACATCAGCACCCGGGCCGGTCAGTCCCAGTCGCGGCAGAGCTTCGAGGCCGCCGCGACTCAGGACGACCTGGAGTTCTACAACCAGACGGTGGCCGGTCCGGCGCTGCGTGAGGCCGACACCTACGGCGGCTTCATCCGTGGCCAGAGCGAAGAATCGATGGCCAACACGCCGTTTGGTTCCGACGCCTGGGACGCCGCGTTGATCGGTCACGCCGACCTGATCCGCACCGTCGAGCAGAAGATCGACAGCGACGTGGTCAATGAGGCCACGATCCTGCGCGACGAGGTGCAGCAGCAACTCCTGGTCGAGACGATCCTGCTGCTGATCGTGCTGCTGCTGGCGATTCTCTTCGCCGCCCTGGTCGCCCGGTCGATGGCCCGCTCGCTGCGGGAGCTGCGCCAGGGTGCGCTGGCGGTCGCCCAGTTCGGACTGCCGCAGGCCGTCGCCCGGCTGCGGGACCCACAGGTCACCGCACACACCTCGCCGATGCAGCTGGCCAACCAGATCGCCGAACCGCTGCCGGTACGGAGCAAGGACGAGTTCGGCCAGGTGACCGAGGCGTTCAACGCCGTTCACCTGGAGGCGGTCAAGACCGCTGCCGAGCAGGCCGCACTGCGTTCCTCCGTGTCGACGATGTTCGTCAACCTCGCCCGGCGGTCGCAGATCCTGGTCGACCGGTTGATCGGTCACCTGGACCGGCTGGAACGCGGCGAGGAGGACCCGGACCGGCTCAGCGAGCTCTTCCAGTTGGACCACCTCGCGACCCGAATGCGGCGTAACGACGAGAACCTGCTGGTTCTCGCCGGTGCGGACTCCACCCGGGTCCAGCGCGAGCCCGCCGCGTTGATCGACGTGCTACGTGCCGCGCAGTCCGAGGTCGAGCACTACACCCGGGTCGAGTTCGGCATCGTCGACCGGGACATCGAGGTCTCCGCGCACGCGGTCAACGACCTCGTGCACCTCGTCGCCGAGCTGTTCGACAACGCGACGGCCTTCTCCCCGCCCGACTCGCAGGTGATGGTGGAGGCCCGACGGGTCGGTGACCGTGCCGTGCTCTATGTGGAGGACCGCGGCATCGGCGTCAGCGCCGATCAGTTGCGCGATCTCAACGAACGGCTCGCCAACCCGCCGATGGTCGACGTCGCGGTCTCCCGGATGATGGGCCTCGTCGTGGTCGCCCGGCTGGCGACCCGGCACGGGGTCAAGGTCGAGCTGCGGCCGGCCACCGATCGCGGCACCATCGCCGACGTGACACTGCCGACCCCGGTGCTGATCCCCCGGGCGCTCGCTGGCCGCAACGTCGGCCCGGCAGCCTACGGCTCCGGTGGTACGGAGTCTCCCGGTGGTACGGAGTCTCCCGGTGTGGCTGGCCGCCAGCCGTTCCCTGCTCCACTCGCCCTCGAAGGCGGCGGCAACGCCGGTGGCCCGTTCGGCGGCAACGCCAGTGGCCCGTTCGGCGGCCAGCCGGCCGAGCCGCCGGCACCGGCCGGCCCGCCACCGCGTCCCTTCGAACCGGCACCGATCAACGGTGGCGGCCCGGCGTCGCAGGCACCGCCTGCCCGACCGATGCCGGCCTGGTCCGACCTGACCGGCGCGGCGAACGGCACCAACGGCGTGGCGAACGGCAGCAACGGTTCGGACGTGTTCAACCAGCTGCCAACCAACGGGCAGCGCACCGATCCACTGCCGCAGCGTCGCTCGAACGATCATTGGACGGTCGACGGCGAGGTCACCGGAACCGCTCCGACCAGTGGTGTCCCGCGTCAGATGCCAGCATCGCCGGAGACCCACGCGCCGCCGCATCAGCAGCCGGTGAGTGGACAGCCGTACGTTCCGCCGGTCTCCGCGCCGCCGGTACGGCCGTTCTCCGCTCCGCCGGTGGCACCGGCACCTAGCCGGCCGCAGACTGGATACCAACAACAGCAACCCACGGCCTTCCAGTCGTCGGCGGCCTTCCCCCGGCCGCCGCAGCAGCAGACCCCGCCGCAGACCCCATCGCTGGCACCGCCACAACAGCAACCGCAGCAGCCGCCGGCGGCCCCGGCGCACCAGCCGCCCGCGGCCCCGCCGCGATCCGCTCCGCCCGCGGCCCCGCCGCGATCCGCTCCGCCCGCGGCCCCGCCGCGATCCGCTCCGCCCGCGTGGCCCCCGGTCGCCTCCGACCGGGACGCGGTCACCCCGCCGGTGCCGGAGAAGCTCGCGGCCGCGTTGGACATGACGGCGGAGCTGCCCAGGGTCACCAAGTCGGCGGCTGACAACTCGGTCACCGCGCCGCATCCGGTGGTGACGCCGAGCAAGGCTGGTCCGAAGCAGTTCGCCGACGAGACAATGGAACTCCCGATCTTCCGCGAGTTGGAGTCGGCGTGGTTCCGGACCCGCCGTCCCACTGCTGAAGAGGCGCGGGCGGCAGCCGCAGCGATGATCAAGCCGACCGGTGGCGCGACATCGACTGCGACCACCCAGCCGATCGCCAAGGTGGACACTGCCCGACCGGCGACGTCGACGCCAGCCCCGACGCCGACGCCGACGCCGCGGGCGCCAGCCGCCGCCAGCGGTGGTGGTACCGGAACGTCGCTTCCACGGCGACCCGAGCCGGCGGCGGCGACCTCGCGACCCACCGGCGGTGCCGAGGGCGCTGGCCGGTCGGGAAGTTGGCAGACGGCCGCAGACGATGGTTGGCGCGCGGCGAGCGCGGCGGCTGAGGTGACGGCTGAGGAGAAGACCCAAGCGGGTCTCCCGAAGCGGGTTCCGATGGCACAGCTCGTACCTGGTGGCGTAGAGAAGGCCACAACTTCGGTGCAGCGTCGTACACCAGAAGCGGTCCGTGGGCTATTGTCCGCGTACCACCGTGGTGTGAAACGCGGCCGTACACAGCCCAAGGACGACCACTCGACCAATCCGGGGGCGACCCCGGGAGGGCAGCAATCCTCGCAGGCTGGCAAGGAGCATGAGGGATGACAACTACGCAGGATCTCGGTTGGTTGCTGGCCAACTTCGCCGACCGCGTGCCGGGGGTCGCCCACGCGATCGCGGTCTCGGCGGACGGTCTGCTCCTGGCTTCGTCCCGGGATCTTCCCCGGGACCGGGCCGACCAGCTCGCGGCCATCGCCTCCGGTCTGGTCAGCCTCACCCAGGGAGCAGCTCGCTGTTTCGAGGGCGGGGCCGTGCTGCAGACCGTGGTTGAGATGGACAACGGATTTCTCTTCCTCATGTCGATCTCGGACGGTTCGTCGTTCGCGGTGCTGGCCGCTCGCAGCTGTGACGTCGGGCAGGTCGGGTACGAAATGGCGCTGCTGGTCGACCGTGTCGGTGAGGCGCTGACGCCGGCGCCCCGCACCGCCGCTGGAATGCTGGGCTGACCACGCTGACGAGATCGGTGCCGAGCCGTGAGGCTGGGTGCCGGTCTGCAAGAGGAACTGAATTACAACGAGCTCCCACGGGGTGGGGCTGCGGCAGGACGAGAGGGGGTGACGGCAAATGACCGAACGCGATGAGCCAACCGGCGCGTTGGTCAGGCCGTACGCCGTTACCCGCGGTCGTACCCGGCCAAAGCTGGAAATCGCCCTCGAAGCGCTCGTGGAAACGACGGTACGTGGCCGGTCCGCAGGCTCTGCGAAGGGCGGCACGGGCCGGGAGCACCAATACATTGCCGCGCTGTGTGACGGCCGGCTGCAGTCGCTCGCGGAGATCGCGGCGCGGATGCAGCTCCCACTCGGAGTAGCCCGGGTCCTCATCGCGGACATGGCCTCAGACGGCCTGGTCGCGGTGTACGAGCCGACATCCCTGGACGACACGAACGACGCGGTGGGCACGGAACTGCTGGAGAGGGTGCTGAGTGGACTTCGCAGGCTCTGACATGGCGCACCGCCCCATGGCCGGGCGAGTGACATCGGCGAAGATTGTCATCGCCGGTGGGTTCGGCGTCGGCAAGACGACGCTGGTCGGCTCGGTCTCGGAGATCACGCCGCTCACCACCGAGGCGATCATGACCTCGGCTGGTGTGGGCGTGGATGACACGCGACAGGTGCCGGGCAAGACGACCACGACGGTCGCCATGGACTTCGGACGGATCTCGATCGACCGAGACCTCATCCTTTATCTGTTCGGCACACCGGGCCAGACTCGATTCTGGTTCATGTGGGACGAACTGGTACGGGGAGCGATCGGTGCCGTCGTGCTCGTCGACACTCGTCGACTTGCCGACTGCTTCGCGGCGATCGACTTCTTCGAACACCGTCGGCTGCCGTACCTGATAGCGATCAACTGCTTTGACGGTATGCAACACCACGACCCGCAGGATGTCCGGGACGCCTTGGCGATCTCCAGTGACGTTCCCGTGGTGCCGTGTGACGCGCGTAACCGCGAGTCGACGAAGCATGTGCTGATTTCGCTGGTGGAGTACGTACTCACCATGCGTCGTCAGCGTGCTGTCGCACCTGCCTGCCCGACTACATTCGACAAGCTTGGGTGTTCAGCCCGTCGATCGATCTGGATTGAAGCCATCCGGAGTCAGACAGCTGCCACCGGCAAGATCGCCCAAGGGTCGGGCGGCAACTCCTGATTGACAGAGCGCGGTCAGGAACGGTGACCGGCGGGGCGGTACTCGAATTCCTGCCCCTCGCCCTGGCTGCTCTGGTCCCGGCTGAAGTCCCAGCCACCGGCTGCCTCCCGCCCGGGCCGGCCGCCGACCGCGTACCCACCGATCTCCTGGCCGCGTCGCCAGCCACGGAAGTAGCCGTTGGTGTGCTCCGCGATGCTCGCCGCGTCCCGCACGATTCGTAGCGGACGTTCGTCCCGCAGCGGAGCCCCGGGCACCAGATTCGCCTGCGGCACCCGTTTGGGCAGACCTGCCCGCGTCTCGGATCCGATCGCCGGCCGTGCCGCCTGCTCGGCGGCGCGCCAGCCGGTGTCCATCGGCGTGGAGAAGTCCACGCCGTCGTCTTCGTCGGGGTGCCGGACGAACCAAGCCGAACGGGCCGCCGCGAAGATCAACAGGTCGCCGTCGCCCTCGTCGGACACCGGCGGCGCGCTCAGCGGCTCGACAGCGGCTCGCCGGCCACGGCTCGGCTCCCGTGGCGCGTAGCCCGGTGCCGACTCGTCCACCAGACGCAGCGGCAGACCGTCCAACGGCGTGGTTGCCGACCGGTTGAACTCTTCCTGGGCCCGCTCGGCTGCCGTCGGCTCCACCAGTCGAAGCATCGGCGGCTCCGGCGGAAGGTCGTCCGCGAGCCATGGCGGCTTCACCCGACCCGAGTGGGTGCTGCCGGCCGAGCTCTCCGCTGGGAAACGGCCGGGCAGGCCGCCGCCGGACGCGTTGTCGTTGGGCGTGAAGCCACCGGACGTGCCGTTGTCGGCCGGGAAGCCGCCGGGCATGCCGGCACGGGACTCGTCGACCTGCGGGTAGGACGGCTCGGACCCACCGCTCCTGCCAGCATCGTCGGACTGGCCGACCAGCGGCCAACTGGAGCGGGACCCGGCCCGCGCCGGCGGCAGCGGCCCAGGGCGCGACGTGGGAACTGGCAGGCTGTAGTCGGTGGCGGCGAAACCACCGGTCGGCGGCTCGGCCAACGGCGATCCGGGCTGCGGCGGACCGGAAGCCGGGACGCCGGACAGCGGAGCTCCCGACATCGGGGAGCTGGAGATGGGCGCGCTGGAGATCGGATTCGCCGACACCGGCGTGCCGGAGACCGGGTTGAGCCCCGCGGGCGGTGCGGACATCGGAGCATTGGCGGGCAGCGGCGTGCCAGCCCCGCGGGTGTTCGGCCGCGGCGTGATCGGAGTCGGCCGCCGCTGTGCGCGTGCGTCGTTGATCGCGGCGGTGGTGAGCGTCGCTCGGAAGGGCTCACCGGCGTCGGCCGGCGCGAGAGCGGAACGTTGCCCTGACATCGGCGTCATCCCCGGCGGTGGCGGCGGGGCGGAGACCGGTCGGTTGCTTCCCGGGTCGGCCGCGCGGCGGGCAACCGGAGCCAGCGGCGTCAGCGGAGCCGGCGCGCTCGGCGGCGGCCCCACCGGTGCCGGAGCGACTGGAGGCGCGGTCATCGGCACGGGTAGCGAGGCGACGCCGCCGACCGGCTGCGGCCGGGCCCGGCGGCCACCGGACGGGGTCCGACCGGGCGCGTTCTCGCCGGGCGGTGGCACAGCATGCAGGCTGGACGATGGACCACCCGACACCGGCTCGGCGGCCCGGCGGCCGGTGCGACGGGTGCTGATCGGGATGGGTTCGGTGACCCGGGCCGCCAACGTGGCGATCAGGGCGTCGGCGGCGGCGTCGCAGGCCCGTACCGCGGCGACGGCATGCCGGACGGTCTCGGCGGTCGCCGAGATGAGGGCCTGGTTGACAGCGGTCCGGCGGGGCGATTCGACAATCGCGACCCGCAACGCGGTGACGGCCGCGTCGATGGTTTCGGCATCGGCGACGCCGTCGGAGGCGAGGTGCGCGGCGACGGCGTCGGCGGCGACGGAGAGCTCGCGGTTGCGGGAACTGGTACCGCTGAGCATGCCCGGTTCAGGCAACGCGTCGAGCACTGCCAGCGCCACCGGCTCGGCCGGGTCGGGGTAGGCGCGCAGCGCGGCCGGATACAGCTCACGCAGCACTTCCCGCAGGGCGCCCGCCGCCGCCTGCCGGCCGTTGGCGAGCGCGGCGTGCGCGGCCAGCACCGGCTGGAACGCGAGCAGATCGCGGGACACCGGCAGCGAGGCCGCTGAGATCGCCCCGGCCTGCAGTGCCCGGGCCAGACCCACCGCCCGCCGTTGGGCCTGCGGGGCGGACATCTCCTCCATCGACTCGTCGTCGGCGAAGCGTTCGGAGTAGTCGTCTGCGGCGTCGTCGTCGGCGATGGCCAGTGGGCGACCGGCGGCGGTGAGTAGCGAAGTGACCAGGTAGTCGTCACTGTCGGCGGCGATCGCCGCACCGGTCGGGCCGCTCGCCCGTTGGACGAGCGCCGCACTCAGCCAGGCGTAGCCTGCCGGGTCGTCGCCGACCTCACATACGTCGAGAAGCCGGCCGGCGTCGTCGACTATCGCGGCGGCCAGGGCCGGACCGGCCGTAGCCGACCGGACAGACCGGTCCGCCGATGCCAGACCGCAGTACACCCGCACGAGCGCCACCGCGCCGTCCTCCTCCCGGACACCTGCCATGTGCCAAGGACTGATGCTCCCTGGTTAGGGGTCAATCGCGCCAGTCCGCAGCGGCAGAGATCTTGCCGATAATCGTGCGCCACCCGAGACTTGCGGTTTGTGCCCCGATTTTCTTCAGCCGTCGGCGGGCCATGAACCCGCCGATGCCGCCGTCAACCGTCGACCTTAGCGCCTCGTCGAGATCGTCCAGCCTGGATCCGGACGAGAGCATGTCGAGGACCGACGGCATCCGCAGAGCGTACGCCAGGTCCCGGGCCACTTCGCCGGACTGGATCAACAGCGGGGCGTCCCACACGTCGTGCCCGCCACGCAGGTTTTCGACCACCAGGTCGAGTTCGTAGGTGTCCTCCGGCAGGGCGTCGACGTCCGCCGGCTGGACCCGGTCGACCAACTCCGGCCAGGTGTCGAGCTGGGTGAAGTCGTTCGGCGCGCCGGACCGGACGAAGCTGACCAGCGCCTGCGGGTTCTTGAACAGCAGCAGCCTGCCCCGCTGGGTGAGGAAGATCGGCACCTCCTCGCCAGCGTCGACCCCCTCTGCCTGGTCGTCGGCCTGGTCGTCGGCGTCGGCACCCAAGGCGGACCCCCTGCCGGTCTTGTCCTGACCGGCGCGTTCCTGCTCGGCTGCCTCTTCTTCCGCCAACGCGGAGGCGAACTCCTCGTCGAGGATGACGACCGTCTCGTCGTCATCGTCGGTCTCGCCTTCGGGGACCCGTCGACGTGCCGCGAACGGGTCCTCCTCCTCACGTTCGGAGATGTCGGTCGGGGTCAGCGTGGTGGCCGGGCGATAGGCCCGCAGGGTGTACCCGGCGCCGGCCGGCAACGCGATCTCCACCGGATCGATCCGTACGTCCTGCCACAGCGACCGGTCGGCGGCGGCCGTACCGGAATCGGCGCCGTCCTCGACCGGGTCGAGCGCATCGAAGTCACTGTCGGCCTCACGATCGACGGACTCGGCTGCGAGCCGGTCGGCATCGGGCTGGTTCGGCGACTTGGCCACGCTGACCTCCGTTTGTCTTCCGGTGACGGCGCCCGAACCCGGACTGTCGGGTGGGTGACTCTGCGCACACCCTAATGGGCCGCCCGCCGGATGGGTTGCCCGCACCCCGCTACGCATCAGCTGATCGCCGTCAGGTAGCCCTGTTCGGCGGCCCGCTGCATGATCCACTGTTCCTGATACCAACCGGGCCGTTCGATCAGTTCGGCATGGTCGCCCCGCTGGACGATCCGGCCGGCGTCCAGTACCAGGATCTCATCCATCGATTCCAGTCCGGTCAGCCGGTGGGTGACCACCACCACGGTCCGGCCCCCGTTCGCGGCCAGTACGGTCGCCAGGACCGCGTCCGCGCTGGCCGGATCGAGCCCTTCGGTCGGCTCGTCGAGGACCAGCACCGCCGGGTCGGCCAGCAGCGCTCTGGCCAGGGCGAGTCGCTGGCGCTGCCCGCCGGACAACTGGCTGCCGGTTGCGCCGACCGACGTCCGCCAGCCGTCGGGCTGTTCGCGTACCCAGTCGAGCAGCCCGGCGGTGGCAGCAGCGGTGGCCAGGTCGTCGTCGGTCGCGGTGGGCCGGGCCAGCAGCAGGTTGTCGCGAACTGTGGCGTTGAACACGTACGCCTCGGCGAACAGCCCGCCGACCAGCCGGTGCCGTCGTTCGGCCGGCAGGTCGACGAGATCCGCGCCGTCGACCGTGACCCGGCCGAGGTCTGGGGCGAGCGCGCCGGTGAGCACGGCGAGCAGGGTGCTCTTGCCGGCGCCGCTGGGTCCCACCACCGCGACGTGCTGGCCGGGCGGCAGCAGCCAACGGAGCCGGTCGAGTGCCGGCGGTGCGCCCGGCCGGTACCGCACCGTGACATCGTCCAACTCGGCCGGCACCGGGTCGGGTCGCCCGGCGGTGAGCCCGGGCGGGTCGATACCAGACCCGGATCCATCGGCGGCAGGCTCAGGCAGGTCGGCGGCCGGATCCGCCGCCTCGGCGAGTAGATCGGCGACCCGCCGCAGGGCGCCGCGCGACAGCGCCCACTGGCGGGCCGAGGCGACCAGCGCCAGGCCCATCTCGACGGCGGCCAGGCTTCCGACGGCCAGGACGCCGATCAGTACCCCGTCCACCGCGCCGCGCGACGCCGCCACCGTGACGGCGGCCACGGTGAGCCCAGCGACGAGTACGCCGGCACCGTCGACGGCCCAACCGGTCGCGGCGAGGCGCCGCTCCAGCCTCGCCAGGTCCCGGGCCCGCGAGGTGGTGCGCTTCAGGGCGGACGTGGTGGCACCGAAGGCAGCCAGGTCGGCGGCACCATAGATCAGATCGGTGCTGTCCGCGGCCAGCGCGCCCCGCAGCGGTGCCACCCGGTCCGCGGTACGCCGGGTGAGCAGTGTCGCGGCCACCGGCAGCCCGCAACCGGCGACCGCCAGGCCACCGGCGAGTACGAGCGCCGTCACCGGATCGACCGTCGCGGCCGCGGCCACGGCGAGCACCGCCACCGTGGCCGCGGCGGCACCGGGCACCAGGACCCTCAACAGCAGGTCCTGTACGGCTTCCACATCGGAGACGAGCCGGCTGAGCGCGTCCCCGGAGCGGTCCACGGCGCTGGTCCGCCGGGCGGCCAGCGCGGTGAAGATCCGGGACCGTACGGCGGTGACGACGCGCAGCGTCGCGTCGTGTCCGGCGAGTCGTTCGGTGTAGCGCAGCACGCCGCGGCTGATCGCCAGCGCGCGTACCGCGACGATCGCCACGGTGATCGCGTCCAGCGGGGGCCGGCCGGCGGCGGTGATCAGCAGCCACACCGCGGTCGCCATCAACGCCAGCGCCGCGAGCTCGGTGGCCGCGGCGAGCAGCCCCGCGCCGACGATCCGACCCAGGTACGGGCGGGCCACCGCCAGTACGGTCCGCTCCGGCCCGGCGATCACGACACCGTCCTGACGAGGGTGCGCGCGTCGATCCGCCCGGCGTCGAGTCGGACGATCCGGTCCACGCCGTCGAGCAGCGCCGGGCGGTGCGCCACGATCAGTGCGGTCCGGCCGGCGACGAGTTGCCGTGACCCGGCCAGCACCGCCGCCTCGGAGGCCCCGTCGAGCCGGGCGGTCGGCTCGTCGAGCAGGACGACCGGCGCGTCGCGCAGGAACGCACGAGCCAGGGCCACCCGCTGTCGTTGGCCGCTGGAGAGCCCGTGGCCGCGTTCCCCGAGGCGGGTGTCCAGACCGTCGGGCAGTCCGGCGAGAACGTCGCCGAGCGCGGCGGCGCGGACCGCTGCGTCGACCCGCGCTGCCGGTGCGTCGGGTGACCCGAGCCGGATGTTGTCGCCCAGCGAGGCGGTGAACAGATGTGCGTGCTGCGGAACCCAGGCGAGTCGCCGCCGCCACTGGTCGATGTCGAGCGAGGTCAGGTCGACCCCGTCGATGGTGATCCGGCCGGTGGTCGGCGTGACGAAGCCGAGAATCAACTGCAGCAGGGTGCTCTTGCCGGCACCGCTCGGCCCGATCACCGCGATCCGTTCACCGGCCCGGATCGTCAGATCGACCTCGCACAGTGCGGTGGTCCGTGGATGTGCCACGGTCACCGACTCGAACCTGATCTCGGCGGGCGCGGACCGGGCGATCGCGCGGGCCGGCCGGTTTCCCGCCGGCCCGGCCCGGTCCGCTGCGGCCTTGAGGTCGACCGGCCCGTCCCCGGCCCGCTCGGCGGTGTCGCCGGCACTGTCGTCGCCGATCAGGGTGAGCGCCTCGTCCAGCACGGTCAGGCCCTCCATGCTGGCGTGGAACCGGCTGCCGGCGGCCCGCAGCGGCAGGTACGCCTCCGGGGTGAGCAGCAGCACCAGCAGCGCCGTGGACAGCGCGATGCCGCCCGACAGCAGTCGCAGCCCGATCGGGACGGCGACCAGCGCGACAGCGAGGGTGGCGACGAGCTCCAGCACCAGTGCCGAGAGGAAGGCGATCCGCAACGTGCCCATGGTGGCGATCCGGTGCCGGTCCGCCATCTGGCGTACCACCTCGGCCTGTTGCCGTTGGCGACCGAACGCCCGCAGGGTCGCCAGCCCGGCCACCATGTCCAGGAAGTGACCACCGAGCTGGGCGAGCCGCCGCCACTGGCGCTCGGTGGCCGCCTGGGCCTGCCAGCCGAGCAACGCACCGAAGATCGGGATCAGCGGCAGGGTGACCGCGACGATCAGTGCCGAACTCCAGTCGGCGAAGACCAACCGGGCGAGCACGGCGACCGGCACGGTCACGCTCAGCACCAACTGCGGCAGATAGCCGGTGAAGTAGCCGTCGAGGGCGTCCAGCCCTCGGCCGGTCAGCGTGGCGAGCTGGCCCGTGCGCTGTCCGGCGAGCCAGCCGGGACCGCGCCGGTGGATCGCCGCCAGCAGGTCGGTGTGCAGTTGCGCCTTGACGACGGCGGCGGCGCTGGCCGCGACGAAGCCCGCCGCCCAGATCAGCACGGCGCGGCCGGCGACAGCGAGGACGAAGCCGGTCAGCGCCCGCCGGTCGAGTTCGCCGCCCGCGGCGGCGGTGAGCACCGTCGCGAGGGTGGTGGCCTGCGCGATGATCAGTACGGCGGCCAGCACGCCGAAGGCTGCGAGCAGGCCGAGCTGGCGGCGTACCGCCGGGACCTGACGCGGCAGCCGCGGGTCGAAGGGCCGGCGTCGAACCGGTCGATCGGCCGGGGCGGTGGATGTCGCGGTCTCGGGCATCAGCTGAGGTACGACGTCACCGGTAGGGCCAGCAGCAGCAGTGCGGCAGCGCTAGCGGCGGCCGGGCGCAGTCGGGGTGCCGGACCGCTGCCCGTAAGCCGCCGGACCCGGGCGTCGAGTTCCCGGTCTCCGACCGGCGGAGCGTCGGGCGCAGCGCCGGCGACACCGAGGGCGCCGGCCGGGGTGATCCGGTGGCCGGCGGCGGCGAACCGGCGTAGCGCGGTGGCCAGCGGCTCGCCGGCATGCTGGCCGCAGGCCTTGTCATCGGCCCGCATCTCGACGAGCAGCGCGACCGCCTCGTGTGCCGCCCGTAGCCAGCGCAGCCGGGGCAGCGCCCGGCACAACGCGGTGAACGGCAGCAACACGAGGTCGTGACGTTCGTCGGCGTGGGCCCGCTCGTGACTGAGTACGGCGGCGAGCTCGCCGGGGCCGAGCAGGCGCAGCGCACCGGCGCTGACCACGACCGTGGGCCGGACGCCGGGCAGGCAGTAGGCGGCGGCACTCGGATGGTCGAGCACCAGCGCACCGGGTGCGGCCGGGTCGGCGCGGGCGACGAGGACGAGCAGGTCGCGGTGGCGGCGCTGCGCGCGTACGGCGGCGAGCAGGCTGCGTACGGTCGACCCGAGCAGGACGGCGGCGATCACACCGGCGACGCCGACCAGCGTCAGCCGCGACGGCCCGAGCCCGGCCGGGAAGGCGTCGGCCGGCCGGCCATGCCCGGTGAGCCAGGCGGTGCCGGCGGTGGCCAGGTCGCCGAGGAACATTCCGGCGGCGCGACCGGGTCCGGTGCGGTACGGGGCGAGGCCGATCGCCAGCGGCAGCCCGATCGCGGCCAGCCCCACGGCCAGGCCGAGCGCCTGCCAGCAGAGGATCGCCACCCGTGGGCTGCGCCAGGTCCAGCCCTGGCCGAGCCACCCCGACCGGGTGAGCACCTGGGCGGCCAGCCAGCAGGCGGTGATCACCGCAGCGAAGTGCACGGCGTGCGCCATGGTCGCCTCAGCCCTGCCGCTCCGCCGTCTGCGCCTGGTCGGTGAGTGCGGCCCGGAGCACCTCGGCTTCGGTGCCGGTCACCGATCTGGCGAAGCGGACCAGCGCCGCGTCGCGGCTGCCAGCGAGGTCGAGCGCGTCGAGCATCAACTGGGCGATGAACGCCTCCCGGCTGGCGGCCGGCTGGTACTGCCAGGCACGGCCGGCGCGTTCCCGGCTGACCATGCCCTTGCCGGCCAGCCGGTCCAGCACCGTCATCACGGTCGTGTACGCCAGGTCACGTTCCTGCAGGGCTTCGGCGACGTCGCGTACGGTGACCGGGCCGGTGGCCGAATCCCGGTCCCACAGCACGTCCATCACTGCGCGTTCGAGCTCGCCGAGTCGCGTCACCAGCCAAGCCTACCGCCGGTAGTAGATCCGCCGACCAGCGGGATCCTGGGGCTGGGCGACCTGCGGTCAGGGCACCCAGCAGGCGCGCGCCTACGAGGATTTCCGCCAGAATCGGCAGGTCCAGTCGACCTGCTGCAACTCGCTGTCGATGCCATGGGCTCGTCTGAAGTCGTCGACCGCGTGACGGCAGCCACGGACGGCGTGATAATCGTCGACGATGACGTAGCCGCCATCGGAAAGTTTCGGATACAGCGAGTCGAGCGCGACCATGGTCGAGTCGTAGAGATCTCCGTCGAGCCGCATCACCGCAATCCGATCGATCGGCGCTTTCGGCAGGGTGTCCTCGAACCAGCCCGGCAGGAACCGCACCTGGCTGTCAAGCAGGTCGTACCGGCGGAAATTCTCCTGGACCCGCTCCAACGGCACCGCGAGGAACGGCTCCTTCCAGAGGGCGTCCTCTACATCGGCATGGCGTGCGGGAGCCGGCCTGGGCAGCCCTCGGAACGAGTCCGCGACCCAGACCACGCGATCGGTCTCACCGTGGGCCTTGAGTAGTGCGCGCATGAAGATACAAGCGCCACCACGCCATACGCCTGTCTCGATCAGATCTCCGGGAACCTGGTCCTCGATTACGTCGGTGACGCATCGCTCCAGGTTGTCGAGCCGCCGGAGGCCGATCATCGTCTCCGCCTCCGGAGGCCAGTCGCGGCCGTTCGCGCGCTCGTCCGCGTCGAACGGGAACCGCACCATGATATCCATGTCGCGCCGGTTCAGCAGCCGCTGGCTCTGTCGGACCAATGAACTTCGCAGCGAATTGCGACGCGGATTGTAGCGGATCCAAGATTCGCCAAAGGCGTATCTTGTCAGGGTCCGTTTCATGAGATCGATGTACAACCTTCGGGGAGAATCCGTGGTTGTGGCGATGGACTCACGATCGGTGGACGGCATGGCGGTCATCTGCACTCCTTTCAATGGGAAGTTTCGTTCACCGAACGTGAACGTGGTCTGTGATTTGTCTCACGAGGATCGTCCGCTGGAACAGACTACTGCTATCCGGTATGTACTGGCCGTCATTCGGTGGGAATTGTGGATCGAGAAACGGTTGTCGGTGCTGGCGGGTGCGCCGCGCGCGAGTTGGTTGCCGCCGGCGTGGCGAGGGTCGTCGGCATCCCGTCGCCATCTGGCGGGTTCGGCTGTCGGTACTGACCGCCGCCCGATCCTGGTCCCGCCATCCTGTCGACGCGGCCTGCCGACCTGAGGGTCGGCGCGGCGGCACCGTCGACGACGACGACACCGACGAACGGGACGCCAAGGTGTTGCATCAGCGTCGAGGCGCGTTGGGCGTCGGCGGCGTCGGTGGCGCCTCTGCGCACCACCAGCACGACACCATCGATCTCCCTGGCGAGCGCGGCCGCCCTGGTCCCGGTCAGAATCGGTGGTCCGTGCACCACCAGATCGTCGCCCCTGCGACTGAGGACCTCGTCGAGCAGATCGCCGGACTGCCGGCCGACCGACCACTGGTCCACGATGTCCGCCCCGACGATGGTCGGAACAAAAGCGCCCTCCGGACTGCCGAAGACACGCTCCCTGAAGCTGAGCAGGATGCTGTCGGCACCCGGTTGAGGGTCGCGACGACCAGCTTCCTGGCCCTCGATGAGGGTCACCCGGTCGTGGCCGCGAGCGATCCGCAGCGCCAGCATGGCCGCCACGATCGCCTTTCCGTCGTCGTACCGGGCACTGGTAACCATGATCCGCCTACCGGGCAGCGACTCGACGAAGACGTTGAGGCTTGCGACGAGTGTGTCCGCCGCCACCATCGCCTGCCCACGATGCAACGACCGTAGGTGTCGCGGCGCGAACCGTCGTGGCAACCTCGGGAAGACCGCCAGAACCGGCAGCCCCAGCTGTGTCTCGATCGCTTGAACATCGCGCAGCCGGCTGTCGAATCGGTTGCGGGCGGTTGTCAGGCCGAGTCCGGCGAGCAGACCCGCCAGTGCGCCGAGGGCGCCATTCAGCGTCGGTTTCGGCAGGTCGGGCTGCCCTGGCACAGTGGCGTGGTCCAGTATGCGTGCATTGACCTGAACCCCTTCGGCGATAGAGAAGTCGGCGAGTCGACCTATCACCGCTTCCGTCGCCCCGTTGGCGACCGCAGCCGCCTGGTCGGCCGAACCAGCGGTCGCAGACACGGTGACGATCTGCAGGCCGGGTTCGAACCCTCCGGTCACCTGCCCGACAACTGCCGCTGGCGGCAGCTTCAGACTGTCGGCAGCCCTGATCGCCACTTCGCGCGTCTCGACCATTCTGGCGATCGTCGGCGCGAGGCTCTGCGCGAGGGATATCGACGCCGTCTCCTGGCCACCAGCCTCTCCGTCGGCTCTGGCGCTGATCACCAGCGAGGCCGACGCCTGATAGGTGGGTGGGGTCCACTGGGTGACCGCCTGTGCGGCCAGCAGACCGAGGCAGAGCCCGAGGAACGGCAGCCCAGCGAGCCGGGCAATGGTTCGCAGTGTCGACAGCTCACGGGACCAGTGGATCATGGCTTTGCCTCCAGCCGCTGCATGGCGATCGCGTGTGGCGGTCGATGTCGTTGCCTACGACGTCCGGGTAGGCCGGTGGCCGGCCGGTCCCTGGCAAGGCGAATACCGCTCCACGCTTCGCACATCGCGTCGGCGATACGTGCCCAACTGAACAACCGGTTGGCCCGGGCCAACCCGTTGGCGGACAGCGTGGCTGTCAGAGCCGGATCGTCCCGGAGCCGGGCGAGACAGCTGGCCAGGGCGGCCCGGTCGCCGGCGGGGAAGGTCAGTCCGGCGTCGCCGATCACGTGCGGTATCTCGCCGACGTTGCTACCGACAACAGGCGTTCCGCAGGCCATCGCCTCGACCAACACCCGACCGAACTGTTCGCGTAGTGGAATCCCCACCCACGGCACGACGTTGCGCTGCACAACCTCTATGGAGGGGAGCGCCAGTGCGTCCATCCGGTCGAGATGGTCGGGCAGGTCGTGATGGTCCGCCCAGGGATGAAGCACGATCCGCCCCGGGCGTCGCCGGGTCGCCTGCTCGACTAGCGGCCGAAGGCTGCCTGCGCCGATGATCGATACGTCGCAGTCGATCGAGTCGGCCGCGTGCAGCAGGTCGGCGATGCCCTTGTGGTGTTCGAGCCGGCCGACGAAACCGACGGTGAAACGGCGGCGGACTTCTTTGTCCCGTCGTGTCCTGAAAAGGCTGGTATCTACCCCCAGTGGCACCACTGACGCGGTGCCGGAGTAACCCTTCACCCGGAGCACGTAGAGTGCTGCCGGTGTGATCGGGAACATATGATCAACTTGATCGTATGTGTGGCGTTCGATGGCGGGAAAGGGGGGAGGGAAGTCGATTACGATATTCTGTGCAGCGTAGAGGGAAGTCGGTATCGTCGGCCACCGTCGCCGGCAGGAGCGGATGGCCTGCCATGTCGAAAGGTAGGCTGCCTCTCCAATGACGTGAACAATGTCTGGTCGATGCTCGACATATCGGCTGACGTCGGCGCAGAACAGAACCGATGCCATATGGCCGGTGCGGCTCTCTCCGAGCAGGTGGGGCGCGATGTGGCATCGGAACCGTGCCGCTCGGCTGGACAGCTTGTCGAGCTCGGTCCGGGTCAGCTCGGAGACGTCGGCCGCGACCACCGTGACCGTGACGTCCGGTCGATCCGCAAGGGCGGCGAACAGCTCGATCCAATGTTCCGTTCGTGCTCCGACGATGGTGATCATTACGTGCATTTTTTCCTCCACGATCTCTCTGGTCGGTTGGACAACGCGATGCGCGATATCCTGGACCAGGCCCGAGCGCGAGCCGCGCCAGCGCGAGGCTGGACGGGAAATCGGATCCCGGCTATTCCTATACCCAGGATCGCGCGTAGCAGCACTACGACGCGCACGGCCGCAAGTGTCGAACGTCGGTGGAGCGCGAAGAAGCGCAGCATGCTCCGATAGAGATGCGGCCAGGTGCGGGCCGGGTCGGCGACGCTGCTACCGCCGCCCACATGCATCGCCTCGGCGGTGGGTAGATACATGACCGCTGCACTATTTCGCCATGCCTGCAGACAGAGTTCTTCGTCCTCGTAGTAGAGAAAGTAGCCCTCATCGAGGCCGCCGATCCTGTGCAGAAGCTCAGTCCGCACGGCCATGCACGCCCCGGAGATCCAGTCGACCCAGATCGGGCCGCCGTTGTCGCGGCACGCGTCGTACGCCGCTCGGCGGGCCTGCCCGGACATCAACCGACGTAGCCGTACCGGCAGGAGTCCACCACCGAACCGGGAGGCTACTACCGTGGTCAGCGATTCGAACGGATGGGCGCTGATGGCGATCTGTCCGTCGGGACGACGTATCCGTGGTCCCACGATGCCGGCGCGGGGATGGCCCCGCAGCGCCTCGATCAGCGCATCCACCGTGGGGGCCGGACAGACGCAGTCCGGGTTCACCAAGAGTACGACATCGGTCTGGACGGTCGTGACTGCCTGGTTGACTGCGGTCGCAAATCCGACGTTGACGCTGTTTGACTTCAGGACTACATCCGGGAACTCCGATCGAACGATCGGTACGGTGTTGTCGCCGGACGCGTTGTCCACCACGGTAATCGGTATCCGGCTCCTCGTGAGCGCCGCAAGCGTGGCCCTGATGTGCCCTTGTGAATTGTGTGTCACGACCACTGCGGTCGCATCCGGAACGGTCAACTCTTCACCTCTGCGGGTGCGGTCGAGAGAAGTGTTTCTCTGGATCCAGTGATGATCGTCAGTGCGGGCAGTAGGCCGAGTTCCCAGTGGCCGGCCGTGGGTCCGGCGAAGGCGGATCCGGCAAGGAATCCGCAGGTGAGCGCGGCGAACCCGAATGCAATTCCGTTTCGTTGCAGGAGGCCAGCCCGTATCGTCTGGTATAGCGGCCAGAGTACGACGATCAGGCCGAGGATACCGATGTTCGCGAGTACGGTCACGTAAAATGCGTGGTAGATCGGACCGACATCGTCCCGGACGAAGCCCGGTAGGTAGATGTCTCGTACCGACTGCCCCAACCCGCCGCCGGTCAATGGTCGCTCAGCGAACACATTCATTCCCACAACGGACTCGGGGCCCCGGTATCCCGACGACTCCTGTAGTTCCAGCGTCACCGTGCCGACCAGGTCCTCCAGGTTCGACGCCAGTGACAGGAGGGCGACGCCCACGACGGCGACCGCCACGGTTGCCCGGAGCCCCCGACGTAGGACGCGCCCACCCCAGACCAGCATCACCGTGAGAGCGACTGCTGTGGCCAACCACAGCGCCCGGTACATCGATATGGCCACGTCCGCGAGTAGTAGCCCGGCGAGCAGGGCGAACCCGGCCCGGCTCCAGCCACCGGTCCGCCCGGCCAGAACGACCAGCGGTGGTACCGC
Organism: Micromonospora sp. LOL_023; assembly: GCF_048060115.1. Classification (NCBI taxonomy): domain Bacteria; kingdom Bacillati; phylum Actinomycetota; class Actinomycetes; order Micromonosporales; family Micromonosporaceae; genus Micromonospora; species Micromonospora sp. LOL_023. The sequence continues at coordinate 159,221 of NZ_JBHMIM010000002.1, read as the reverse complement.
GAGTAGCGCGATCAGACCACCAGTCTTGTTCGAGCTGGCCAGCGCCGTCAGGCTGAGCGCCACGGTTGGGACCAGGTAGAGAATGGCGGCCGCGCGCCGCCGTCTATGGTCGGCCAGGGTCTGGGCCGCGACCCAGAAGTAGATGGGAATGACTGCGATCTGGTAGGCGCCGACCAGCACGTCCCGGGGGGGATTCCCCAGTGCCAGACCGTATATCGCGGCCAGCAGGACCAACAGTGTGAGGCCGAGCATCGGCAGATCCGCAGCCGTGCGGCGGACTCGCTCCATCCGGAACACCATCCGGATCAGCAGCGCGAACCCGCCGGCACCGAGAATCGCCGCATGCGTCGCGACGATCGTGGCCACGTCACCGCCGCCGATGGCCACGCCGGCGATCGTCCCACCGATGATGCCAACCGGTAGGACGGCCCACGGCCAGAGCACGAACGCCGCGCAGCAGACCGCCGTTCCTGCCAGGGCAGTGCCGGGCATGCCGGGCGACACGGTCATCGCTGCGACGACCGCCGTGGCGAACACCATCGGGAGCGGTGCGGTCCAAAGGCCGTACGTCGGCTTCGTGATCATTTCACAGCCAGGTCGGTCAGCAGGGCACGCAGCTGGACGCCCCGAACCGCCCAACTGTTGTCGACCGCCACGGCGCGGCGCCGGGACATCTCGGCCGGGCTGTGCGCCGCCTGTAGAGCCTCGTCGATCGCCGCCGCGAACTGCTGTGGCCCGGCCGCCAGCTGGATCGGAGCACCGATGTCGCGCAGCGCCGGCAGCGGTGTCGCGACGACAGCTTTGCCCAGAGCGAGGTACTCGTAGCACTTCTTGGGATGCACGTAGTCGATCAATCCGCCGATCCGGTAGGGAATGATCGTCACATCGCAGCCGCGCAGAATCTCGGGCACGTCAGCGAAGGCGATCGGACCGGTGAGGACGATGTTGGAAAGTCCGCTGAGCGGAGCTCGTCCGGCCCGCGTCACCGGACCGGCGAGTACGAAGGTCCACTCGGGGTGGTCCGCCGCGAGGTGCGCCACCAGTTCGGTGTCGAAGGCCCGGGTATCGACCGCGCCAACGTAGCCCAGCACTGGGCGGCGCAGCCGGGTCAGCCACGACGCGACCGGTCCCTCCGGATCGAACCTGTCCGGGTCGCAGCCGTTTGGCAGTAGCACCACCTGCCGGTCTCCGGTCGGCAGCCGGGCGGGCAGCGCCGACGACGAGGCCAGGATCAGATCGGCGGCACCCAGCGCGTCGCGTAGCGCCCAGCGTAGATGCCACCGGTTCCAGCGCCGGGTGAACGTCCAGTCCAGGTCGGTCGCGTCATAGACGACGGCCTGCTCGCCGAGGTGCCCGACAACGGCAGCGGCTAGGTCCTCGTCGATCCACAGCAACCGGCTGCCCGGCCGTTCATCCAACCATCGGCGCAGGAGTGACGCGCCGCGGCGACGGTTGATCGCGTTCGCCGGCGGCACCTGTCGTCCGAACGGCAGGACGGTGGGGAGCTCGGCCCGCCACAGATTGCGCCCAATCTGGGTGACCGACATCCGCCGACTCGGAAGCTGTCCAGGTGGATCCACGTAGAGCACCCGGCGGTCGACCGCGATCTGGCCGGCCAACGCGTGCTGACGATGGGCTCCGACGTGCCATGGAGTGGCGCTGAACATCACCACCCAGTCGCCGACGGCATCCGTGCACCGCGGCGGCGGTTCGGTCCCGACGTCGCCGCGCTGGCGCGGTCGTAGTGGGCTGGTCGAACGGCCGGGTCTAGACATGAGCCGGTTCCGCTGCGGGCAGTGGCGAGGGTGGAACCCGGTGTGCTTCGTCCTCACCGAGATAGCCGATCACCGCGGTCCCACGTTCGTCGCTCAGATGCAGTATCCGGGCACCGGCCTGCCGGTCCAGCCACCGGCGCATCTGGCCTGCGCCGATTCGTAGGTTGATTCGATCGATCCAGCGCGCGTACCTGCCGAAGGGCAACGCCGCGGGAAGGGTCGCGTGCCAGATCGCCTGGTCCTCGGTCTGTACCTCCATCCGCCAGCGTGGGCGTGCACCGGCCGGCGCACGCAGCAGCAGGACCCGCATGTCTTGCTGCCGACTTGCCGCCGGGACCAAACCCGCCGCCACCTCCTGCACCGAGGAGGAGCCGACCTCGGGGGTGGACCGCTGCGCGTCGAAGACCACCCACCAGTCGCGGATGTCGCCGTCGGGAAGCGGGCCGACATCGCCGCGTAGCGCAGCGCGCAGGTCACTCAGTCTCAGCGGCACAGGGCGACCGAAGAGCAGCTTGACCCCATGGTCGACGAGCGCGAGTGCGCGGAAGATCGCCAGCCTGTACCGGGGTTCGGTCAGTGCGAGATAGCCGACCAGGCTGCCGAGCAGGTGCCGGTGTCGGATCGTCGGTCCGAGTCGACGGCACGAAGCGCCCCTGCTGTGCGTCACGACCGCGTGCGGAATCATCCACAACTGATGGCCGGCGTCGCGCAACGTACGGGCGAGCACAGCGTCGTTCCAGTAGATCGGGAACCGTTCATCGAAGATCCGGTCTGCCGAGAGCACCTGCCGCCGCAGCAGCATGCAGCTACCGGACGCCAGTAGCCGGGGCCGGCTGAAGTCCTCGCCGCGCATCTGGAACCTGTGCAGCGCCTGCCGGAAGGCCGGGAGCTTGCGCAACGCGGTGACCAGGGCGATCGTGGCTGCGAAACTTGGCAGGTTGACGTAGTGCTGCTGGAAGGTTCCGTCCGGGTTGAGGTACAGCGGACTGACCCCGGCCGCCTCGGGGTGCTGATGCAGATGCTCCACCATCGTGCTCAGCGTGCCTGGATGGAACAGGACGTCGCTGTTGAGCAGCAGGATCAGGTCGCCCTGGGACTGCCGGTATGCCTGGTTGACCGCTGCGGCGAACCCGATGTTGTGCTCGTTGCGCAGCAGGCGCACCCGGGGATGGCCGGCCAGCAGCTCGGCCGATCCGTCGCACGAGCCGTTGTCGACGGCGACGATCTCGTAGCGTAGGTCGTCGCGGATTCCGGTGGGCAGGGAGTCGAGGCACGCCCGGGTCTCCTCCCGGGTGTTCCAGCTGACCAGCAGAATCGACAGGTCCATGTGGGTCATCGGTCCTCCCGACGTGCGAACACCCGTAGCAGGTCGCCGAGTTCAGGGTGACTGACGCGCAGCGACCTGCAGGCCGCGAAGTCGGCGACGACAAGGTTCCGGGCCTGTCGCAGGCGCGCCGGTGCCCGCCAGTAGTAACGGGAGAAGACCGTGTCCTGAGCGACCACCCGGAAACCGGACTCGGCCAGCAGGCGGGCGAGCGTGTGCGGCGCGAAGTGCCAACGGTGGTAGTCGGGCGCGATCGCCGGCCATGCGCTGCCGAGCCTGCGGGCCGCGGCCGAGGCGATGTTCGGCACCTCCAGCGCCAACCAGCCCTCCGGCCGTAGCGACGCCCGGGCCGTTGCCAGGAATCGCCGGGGATCGGTCACATGTTCGAGTACGTGGAAGGCGCAGACCGCCTCCACCGCATTGGCCTGTACGTGTTCCTCGAACCGGCCGGTCCGCACCGGCACGCCCAGTTGTTCCCGGGCGAAGCTGGCGGCGGCGTCCGACACCTCGACCCCGCAGGCGTCGATGCCGGCGTCCCGCGCGGCCTGTAGGAAGTAGCCACCGGCCGACCCTGCCTCCAGCAGGGTTGCCGGCCGAACCTGTGACCGCAGCCAGCGTAGCCGCCGGGCGGACTCGTAGCGCCGTTGTCCGGCGGACGTGAAGTAGTCCTGGTAGCCGTCTGTCTCGTAGTAGGCGCGGCCGTACAACTGCTCCGGCGGCGGCAGGTTGCTGGCCGTCCAGACGAACTGGCAGGTGCCGCAGCGCCTCAGCAGCCCATCGGTGTCGGGCTGGCCGGTCGAGTCGTCGCCGCACAGCATGCAGCCGGTAGCGACCATCTGCTCTGTTCTCATCGATTCTCCTGTCATCCGTCATCCGCCATCCGGGCCACCAGACGGATCAGGTCACCCTGTTGCGGATGGACCAGCCGCAGCGAACGGGTCGTCGACCAGTCCTGTGGTAGCAGTCGGTGAGCGTGTCGTAGCTGGTACCGGAGTGGCATGTAGTAGCGGAACACCGTGGTGTCCTGCCGGAGCATCCGGAACCCGGCGGCCGCCACCAGGTGCGTCAACGAGCCGGGTGTGAAGTGCCAGCGGTGATACTCGGGCTGCAGTCCGGGCCATCGGTCGCCGAGGCGCCGGGCCGCCGCTGAGGCGATGTTGGGGACTTCGAGCACCAGTGCGCCCCCGGGCCGCAGCGCCGCGCGTGCGGTGATCAGGAACTGCCAGGGATCAGCGACGTGTTCGAGCACGTGGAACGCGCAGACGGCGTCAACCTGGTGGGGGAGTTTCGAGGACTCGAAGCTTCCCTGCTGGACCGGCAGGTGGAGGCGGTCGCGCGCGTAGCGGGTCGCCGCTGCGGACATCTCGACGCCGTACACCTCGATGCCGCTCCTGCGGGCAGCTTCTAGGAAGAACCCGCCTGCCGGTCCGACTTCGAGCAGGGAGTCCGGTCGGACGGCCGAGTACAACCAGCGCAACCGTCGACCGGCCTCGAACCGGCGTGGCGCCGGCAGGAAGTAGTCCTCGTAGCCGCCGCCTTCGAAGTAGGTGTCGTCGTAGAGCGCAGGCGTCGGATCGGCAGCGCGGATCGTCCAGGCGAAGCCGCAGGCCAGACACTGCCGCAACTGCCCACCGAGGATTGTCTTCTCGGCTGAGCCCGGTCCACAGACCAGGCAGGTGAAGTGACTGAGGCTCATCGGCTGCCCACCTCGTCGGCCAGCCGGGTCCCGGCGCGGAGGTCTGCGGACTGGTCCACCGGCTCCTGAGGACAACTCCCGGCTGTGGTGCGAAACAGCCGTACGGTGGCCAGCAACAGCGCCGACACCAGGAGAGTGACGCCGGTTCTGCAGGCAACTGCGAGCGCCGCGCCCACCCGTCCGTCGCCGTCCGGGAGGTAGGGTGCGACGGTACTTCCTACGATGGCCGCGACGATGCTGGCCGCTGCGGTCCAGCCGATGATCCGTACGACCGGTGCCAGGGGACGAGCCGTCCGGCGGTGGAAGTACCACAGAAAATATGCCGACGAGGCCAGGATCGCAGCCGAGGTGGCGAGCGGTACGCCGACCGGCCCGTACAGCCACAGCAGGGGCAGAGTCGTCCCGAGGTTGAGCAGCACCGACAGCAGGATGTACCGCGTTTCGAGGCCCGGACGTCCCTCGGCGCGGGCCACGATCGTCGCAGCGCCGAGCACCAGATTCACCGCGTACGCCGGAGCCAGCACAGCGAGGTTCGTCGCAGCCCAGGGCACCTGGTCGCCTATCCAGAGCCGGACCAGCGGATCGGCGGACACGACGACGGCGGCGGTGCACGGCCCCAGATAGGTAGCGAGACGCCTGGTGGTTCGCAGGTAGAACCCGTCGAGCCAGCCCGTGCGGGCCGCGCCTGCGACAGCCACGGGAAAGAGTGCGATCAGCGCGAACCCTGGTGGTAGCCGGAGCAGGTTCAGCAGCCGGGCACCCAGGTCGAAATGCCCTGCGGTGGCCGGATTGAAGAATCCGGCGAGCACGAACCGGTCGAGTTCCGTGTTGACCAGACCCGCGGCGCTCGTGGCCTGCACCCGGATTCCGTATCCACGGACCACATGCAGATCCTCGCGGCGGATGTCGCGTAGCCGTGGCGTGTAGGTCGGGCTGTGCCAGCGGGCGGCCAGGATCGTCAGCCCGGCCCGCAGGCTGCTGGTCAGGGCCGTGATGGCAGCCAGGCCGACCAGGCCGCCGCCGATCCGCATCAGCCAGATGGTCAGCACGCCACCCACCAGCGCGACGCCGGCACCGATCCAGGCCGCCGTACCATGACACTGGGTGCCTTCCAGGACCGCACGCCATGGCAACTCGACCCCGCCGAAGAACAGCGACACCAGCAACCACAGCATGGCGCGGTGCGCCTCACCGGCGATCTCGCCCAGCTGCAGCAGCCGGCCGATCCAAGGCCAGCAGATGGTCAGGACGGCCGCCGCCAGCGTAGCTAGAAACATCGCCCAGCCCAGGCCGAGGCCCAGCACGGCGCGTAGTCGTCGCGACGCTGGATCGATGCCACCCTGCGCGACCTCGCGTACCATGGCTGAACCGAGGCCCAGATCGACCATGGCCAGCACGGCGACGACGGCGCAGAGCAACACCCAGACGCCGAACTCCGGGCCGCCGAGCCGTTCGTACACCAGTGGCAGGGTCACCAACCCGACCGCGGTGACGATGAGCCGCCCGCCCAGCAGACTGGCGGTGTTACGGGCCACCCGGCGGCCGGTCCTGGTCGTCAGGTTACCCACGGGGGAATCCCCGGCAGAGTTCCACGACGGTGAGCAGGATTAGAGCCAGGTCCAGCCGCAGCGTCCGGCAGTGCAGGTACAGCAGGTCGCAGCGCAGCTTGTCCTCGGCGGTTGCCGCGTAGCCGCCGGTGAGTTGGGCGATGCCGGTCAGCCCTGGTGGGCTGAGGTGACGCAGATGGTAGTGCTGGAGCCGGCAGAGGTCTCCGACGAACTCGGGCCGCTCGGGCCGCGGACCCACCAGGCTCATCTCACCCCGGAGCACGTTCCACAGTTGGGGAAGTTCGTCGAACCGGGTGCGCCGGAGCAACCGGCCGAAGTTGGTGATCCTGCTGTCGTCGGTGGCGGCCAACGTCGGTCCGGTGGCCGACTCCGCGTCGACATGCATTGTCCGGAACTTGATCAGCCGGAAGTGCCGGCCGCCGGTGCCGACCCTGGTCTGTACGTACAGCGGTGGTCCGGTCATGGACACCGCTGCGCCGATTGACAACAGCAGGGGAATCAGCACCGGTGCAGCAATCAAGATCAAGAATAGATCGAGCACTCGCTTTGCGCGCATGCTCCCGGACATCGCTGGACCTGGTCGTAGTCGGAACCACGGCAGGCCGCCGTGCCGGTGCAGACGAGTCGGCCGCAGGAGTCCATATACCGGAAGGGCGAGTACGAGGATCGGTACCCGGTAGGCGCGGCAGGCGGCGATCAGCCGTACGTCGACGGCGTCGAGGGAGTGCTTCAGTAGTAGCAGCTTCGGTCGGTACTGGGCGAGCAGCTCCGGTAGCGCTTCCAGGTCGATCGGTCCAGGCAGCCGCAGCGCGACATCGAACTCCTCGTCCAGCTGGTCTGCCGGGTTGTCGGGTCCGCTGCCCTCAAGGACCAGGACCCGTCCGCCCCGGGTCCCGGTCGTCCAATCGCGCAACGCCCGGCGTCGGGCGTCGCTGCCCGGCGGACGTGACGTGGTGCGATGACCGGCGGTAGGCAGGGTGGAAGTTGGCACCGATGCGTCCGCGAAGCTCGGCATGCGTGTACTCCAACCCCGACCTGGAAGATATGGTGATCAGACGTGACGTAAGCACTTTATGCACACACAACACCTGCCAGGGGGTATTCGTCCGAAAACCGGTTACTTGGCGGGAGACTTCCTCCGTCGCTGCCCCGGCCAGACCGCTGGTCACAGCCGGGTCCGGCATGCGTGCGGGACCGGGCGTGCGCGAGTCGGGTCTGGTCCGCCGGGCATGATGGACAGATGGCTCCGCTCCGCCAGATCTTCGCCGTCTCCGGCATCCTGCATCCGCCACCCGGCCGTCCCGCACCACGCCGCAGCGCGCTCATCGAGCACGCGATCTCGCTGACCGGGGTGCCGGTCGCCAAGGTCTGCCTGGTGCCGACCGCGACCGGCGACAGCAAACCGTTGATCGACTCCTTCTACGCGGCGTTCGAAGAGGCCGATTTCGCGGTTCCATCGCATCTGCAGTTGTTCACCCAGCCGAATGTCGACGACGTTCTCTCGTTCCTGCGTAGCCAACACTTGATCTGGGTGCCTGGCGGCAGCGTGGTCAATCTGCTGGCGGTGTGGCGTGCCCATCGGCTCGACGAGATGCTGCGCGAGTGTTGGGAAGCTGGCGTGGTGCTGGGCGGCGGCAGCGCCGGCAGCCTCTGCTGGCACACCGGTGGGGTGACCGACTCCTTCTCCGACCGGCTCGACCCGGTCGCGGATGGGTTGCGGTTGCTGCCGTACAGCAACGGCGTGCACCACGACCTGTCGGAGCAGCCGCGTCGGTCCTGCTACCTGGACTGCGTCGCGGCCGGCCGGCTGCCCGCCGGGTACGCCACCGACGACGGCGTCGGGCTGCACTACGTCGGCACTGAACTGGTCGAGGCGGTCAGCACCGTGCCGGGTGCGAGCGCGTATCGAATCGAACCCGGCGACCGGCCGGGAACGGCGGTGGAACGGCCGCTGCCGACCCGCTCGATCGTCACCACCGAGGCCGAATCCCCGGTCGCCTACCGGGGGGCACCCCGGTAGGTGCCGAAGGACCACAGGTTGCCTTCGGGATCGCTGACCACGAAGTCGCGGGAGCCGTAGCCGGTGTCGTTCGGTTCCCGGACCACCTTGGCGCCGGCAGCGACCGCCCGGGTGTACAGCCCGTCCGGGTCGTCGGTGACGGCGTACCCACCGAAGCTGCCTGCGGCACGGATCCAGGGGTCGTCGGGAGCGGAGCCGCCGCGGTCACTGCCGAGCATGATGCCGCCGCCCGGCGGCCAGGCGAGCTCGGCGTGGTCGACCCGGTCGCCCTCGCGAATCACTAGTGCTTCCTGGAAGCCGAAGGCGTCGACCAGGAATGCGATCAGCCCAGGAGCGTCTCGTGCCGTCAGCGTCGGCCAGACCTGCGGTGCCGGGGTCGTCTTCGATGTCATGCCGCCGAGTCTGGCGGCGATGCCAGCCCGCCGGCTTGAATGTTTCGGAACTCCTCCCGCAGCCAGATGGTGGGCGGGCAGCCGGCGAACTCGCGGAACTCGCGGGCCAGGTGGGCCTGGTCGGCGTAGCCGCTGTCGGCGGCGAGTCGGGCGAGGGTGCCGACCGGACCGGCTACCGGCGGGCCGGCGCGGGCCCCGGGCGCTGGCGGGCGTGCGGTCGCGGCGAGCCGCCGACGTGCCCGGTCGAACCGGACCAGTCGGGCGACGGTCTTCGGACCGAACCCGATTTCGACGCCGAAGCGCCGACTCAGGTAGCGGCTGCTCCATCCGACCTCGGCGGCGATCGGGCCGGTCGCCCGCCGCCCGCCACTGGCGAGCAGCGCCTGCCATGCGTGGGCGACCTCGGCCGGGACCGCGGCGGCGGTGCCGGCCAGTCGGTCGGCCAACAGATCATCGAGTACGCCGAAGCGTCCCGCCCAGCTGGTGGCGTCCCGTACCTGTTCGGTGAGGTCCGGGCCGAACCGGCCGAGAATCACGTCGGCGGGCAGGTCCGCGTCGACCAGCTCGCCGGCGGGTACACCGAGCAGGGCTCGGGTGCCCAGCGGCGACAGCGACAGGGCTATCCCGGCCTGCCGGCCGTCGTGGGTGATCAGCGCTGGTCGGGTGTGCAGGCCGCCGAGGAGGGTGTCGTAGTCGCCGGGTGGGGTGCGCGGGTCGGCGTGCTCGGCGACGGTGAGCCGCTGGTCCAGCGTGATGATCATCGTGAGGTACGGCGAGGGCAGGCCCCGGTGCCGGCCGGGTGCCGACCCGTCCTCGCGGTAGCCGGTGTAGCCGGCGATGTAGCGGCGCAGCGGCCCGGCCGGCCGTCGGTGGACGAACTCCGAGGTCGAAAGGGCGCTCGATGGCATCAGCCCACTATGCCGCGCCGGTCGGCTTTGCCGCGACCCGCTGCCACTGCCGTAGTCCGGCGCGGAGTTCGTCGTCGCTCACCAGGTAGACCAAGCTGCAGTCGGCGGTCCGGTGGCACCAGGTAGGCACAGTAGGCAGGGCTCACCCGGCCGGATCGGGCACTTCGCCTTCGGCTGTCGGCGCTGTGCTCGCGCTGTCATGCTTCAACCATGCCGTGGTCGGCCGGCCACGGCGGCAGGTCCGAACGGCACGATCCGACCTGACCTTGGCCAGCCCGGCTGGCGTGCGGTGTCAGTACTACTGTGCCGGCGACTGTTCGGTGCGGAGGGGGATCTCTCGATGGGCTTCGGCGGGTGTTGGTGGTTGCAGGACCACGATGGGGTGCCACTGGCCGAGTTGGACGTCACCGACGGCGACTTCCCGTGGTTGTACGCCATCCTTCGACCGACTGAGGCGTTCGAACCGGTGCGGCCGATCTTCGAGGCGGAGTTGCGGGCGCTGCGGGTCAGCGAGGACGGTGACACCGACGGCAAGGTGGCCGCCTGGGATCGGGCGTATCTGGAAGTGCGCGCCGCCGTGGTGCTGATCGATCCGGATGGGCAGCCGGCATCAGAGTTCCTGCTGCACGTCGACGGCGACGAGGCGTGGTGGCGATGGACCGATGAGCCGTTCGACGACGATGAGGACGTACCGCCGGTGGCCGACCCCGGGCGGACCGTGAAGCCTAGCGCGGCGACGCTGTTCGTGGCGACGCTGCTCACCGCACTGCTTGCCGGCTGCGCCGGACAGGTGCCGCAGCCGGGCCCGCAACCGCCGAGCGCCGCGCCGCTGGTGCGGACCATCGAACCACTGCCGTCGTCGGCGACGGACGAGGCATCACCGGGCTGCCCGGCGTCGGGTCTGGCGTTGAGCCTGGGTGAGGTCAACGCCGCCATGGGTCTGCGGGCAATGCCGATCTTCATGGTCAACTGCGCCGATCGGCCGTACTCAGTGTTCGGCTATCCCGAGTTGTCGCTGCTCGGCGAGGAGCAGGAAACGCTGGAGGTCGAGGTCCTGGCGGGAGTCTCGGCGGTCGCCGTGATCGAGCATCTGGTCGGCGACCCGCAGCCGGTCACCCTGGCCCCGGGCGCCCGTGCCGCCGCGGTGCTGGTCTGGCGCAACACGGTGGCCGACGTGACGCCGTCGGTCCTGGGCACGTACCTGAGGGTGGTGCCGGCGCCGGGCACAGCCGCCCAGGTACTGCGGCCCGACGGCGGGGTCGACGTCGGCACCACCGGCCGGGTTGCGGTCAGCCCGTGGGCTGCGGCCCGGTGACGTCCCAACCGCCGGTCAGCGCGGCGACCAGCCGTTCACCGGCCGGCCAGGGACCGTAGCCGCTGGCCGTCTCTACGTGCCCGGCGTCGCCGGCGTCGTACAGCTGCGTACCCCAGTCGGTGGCGTACCGCTCGAACTCCTCGAAGGAGGTGTACGGGTCGGTACGACTGGCGACCAGGATGGTGCGAAACGGCAGCCGTCGCTGGGGGACCGCGCCGACGTACAGGTCGGTCGGGTCGTCCGGGCCGGGCCGCCAGCCCGGGTCCAGGTACGGCGGGGTGACCAGGAGAGCGGCGGTGACCGGGCCGGTGTGTCGCTCGGCCCAGTGGGCCACGGTCAGGCAGCCGGCGCTGTGCGCGATCAGCACCGCCGGTTCGTCGCTGGCGTCGACGGCGTCGTGCAGGGCGGCCAGCCGATCGGTTAGCACGTACGGCGGGCCGGGTGGTTCGGGTGCCCACCGGTAATCGGGGTTGGCCGCTGCCCAGCGGTTGAGCCAGTGTTCGGGGCGGGGCAGTCCTCGGCCGGGGACCAGCAGATGACGGGGCACCGAGCGATGGTATGCCGGCGGAGGTCGCCTGGACCGCCTACGACCGGGCCGCCGGGGCTGACCGCCCCGGCGGCCCGGCTGGGCGGTGCCGCTGGTCGGATCAGACTGGGTCAGACCAGGCGCAGCGTCGGGTACGCGGCGAAGACCGCGTTGAGCGGCGCGAAGTAGGTCGTGCCGCCGGTGCGGCAGTTGCCGCTGCCACCGGAGGTCATGCCGAGCGCGGCGGTGCCGGCGAACAGCGAACCACCGCTGTCACCGGGCTCGGCGCAGACGTTGGTCCGGATCAGGCCCCGAACGGTGCCCTGCGGGTAGGTCACCGAGGCGTTCACGGCGGTGACCGAGCCGCCGTGGACACCGGTGGTGCTGCCGCTACGGCGTACGGACTGGCCGACGAAGGCGTTGCCGACGGAGGTGATCGACTGGCTGCCCCCGTAGAGGTAGACCGCGCCTGGGCGGGCGATGCTGTTGTTGGTGTAACGCACGATGCCGTAGTCGTTGCCGGGGAAGCTGGATACGACCCGGGTGCCGAGCACGGTGCTGCGGCTGGAGTTGGCATACCAGGTGGCGGCGCTAGCGGTGCAGTGCCCGGCGGTGACGAAGTAGTTCGCGCTGGCGGTACGCACGTTGAAGCCGAGCGAGCAGCGTCCGCCGCTGCTGCCGTAGATGGCCTCGCCACCGGCGATCATCAGGCTGAACTCGCCGTCGGTGCGTTCCAGCCGGGCAGCGTCGCCGGCGGCGGCGACGGCTGCCTCGACCAGCGCCAGCCGATTGCCGGTGACTGTGCTGTCCACTGTGACCACGACCTGGTTGGCTTCCAGGTCGACGGCGCGGGCGGTGCCGACGAAGGCGGCGGCCCGTTCGATCCGGGCGGTGACCGCGTCGAGGTCGGCGGCGCTGTACTTGACGGTCCTGGCGACCGCGCCGGCGGCGCGGGCGGCACGGCCGGCGGTCTCGTCGGTGACTGTGACGATCATCCGGCCGGAGGCTTCGTCGAGGTAGACGCCGGCCGACCGGGCTCCGAGTTCTTCGCTGACCTGCGCGGCGGCGTCGGCGCCCGCGGCGAACAGGGGTACAGGCGCGGCCTGGGCCGCGGACGGCCAGAGGACCATCCCGGTGAGCAGCAGTGGCGCGGCGATGGTGGCCACTGTCCGCTTGACGTAGGAGCTGGGGGCTTTCACGTGCGCCTCCTGGGGGGTACGGCACGCCGGTCGGCGTGTCCGGAGGGCCGGATTCCCGTGGGTGTGGCCGGGATCCGGGTGAGGGCGATGGACAACCTTGACCATCCAATGCTCTCGATGTGCTGGTTCCGCAAAGACTGTCATCCGGCCCGGAAGGCCACAAGAACTAACATTGGGGAGAGGTACCCCGTGTTATGGCGTGTCCGTTCCGTCGCCCGCGCGCCCGGCGCGCGAGCCGGGCGGTCCGAGCCGGCGGTCGCGGTCGGACGGGGACGCATCTTCATCCGTGGCTCAGTTGGCGGCGGTGGCAGGGTGGTGGCCCTCATCGTCGATCGGCAATATTCTGTCGGCATTCGGGGCTGAATCTCCCGGCGCTGGACGTCGACCCTGAGCCGTGGTTGCCAAACAGATCCAGCATGGCACCGTTTGGCGGTGCCATGCTGGATCTCGGTGCTGACAGCTGTTGCGGATTCTGGAACAACCGGCACAGGCGATCATTATCGGGAAACGGTCGTAGTGGAGCTGGTCGGCCTCAGCTGCCGGCAGTTGGTGAAGTCGGATAGGGTCGGCGTTGTCGTACGCCTGTGACGCGTCAGGATTCGGGCCCGGCATTGCATTTTGATTTGCGCCCGGCGGTGGGGATCATGCGCCAGTGCGGCTGTGTCACTGGCCCGATCGACGGCTGCGGCGAAGGGCGGCAGGTTGCTGTCGAGCTGGCAGAGTTGATCTGCTCTGGGTGAGCATCGCGGTCAGTCGGTTTCCATGGCGCAACACCTCCGGTGTTGGGTGCGACGTCTTCGGAGGACGCTGAGGGTCGATTTTCCCAGCCTGTTCGGGTAATGCGCGGAATCCGGGTGCTAGGCATGCGGGAGGAAGTGAGCCCGAGCTTGTTCTGCGGGTTGTATCGGGCAGTCGGCTGGCGTGATATATGCTGGCTTCCGCCGGGCAGCAAGGGCACCACAATGGTGCGGTCATTCACAGGAGTTCTCCCCCCGCGGGATGTCCTGTAATAACAATATCACCGTCCAGGAGAGCTGGGCGACAACGATACTGATAATTCGTCGACGGTCGTCAGAGTGACAGTTTTCGCAGGTTGATCGTCGACCTGCGGTGCGTGTCGGGCGGGTGCCGGCCGGCGGTGCGGTCGCCGCCGGAACGGCCGGCTGGGCGGTCGGTTGAGCAGATGCTCAAACAGTGCTAGCATCCCGGTTGAGCGATCGCTCAACCGGGAGGGGTGGCTGTGGCGCTCCACATCGAGACGCTGATCCGGGCGCCGATCGACCGGGTGTGGCGCCACACCCGTGACCCGGCCCGGCACACCCGGTGGGACCTGCGATTCACCCGGATCGAGCCGTACGGGCCGGCCGGCAGCTTCCGGTACGCCACCCGGCTGCTGCCCGGCCTGACGATCGCCGGAACCGGGCAGACCGCAGGAGACCGACACCGCCCCGACGGCTCCGCCGTATCCGCGCTGCGCTTCGCCTGCGACCACCCGCTGTCGCTGATCCGCATCGGCAGCGGATTCTGGCGCTACCAGCCGACCTCCGACGGCGTGCGGTTCTGGACCGGGTACGACTACACGCCCGGCTGGGGGAGGTTCGGCCGGTACGCCGACCGGGTCTTTCGCCCGATCCTCGGCTGGGCGACCGCCTGGTCGTTCGACCGGCTGCGGCTGTGGCTGGAGCGCGGCGTACCGCCGGAGCGCAGCCGCAACCAGGCGGTCGGCGAGGTGTCCGTACGGCTGATCGTCGCTGGCGCCGGCCTCGCCGCCGGTCTGCCGGCCGCGTTGCTGATCTGGGCGGCGGTGCTGTTGCTTCCGCCGTTGCCCACCACCCCGGCGGCCCGTCGCTGCCGGCCCCGTGCCCACCGCCGAAGGGACCCCCGGTGACCTCGATCTTCCGCCAGGCGCTCGGCACCGACTTCGACCGCCTGCACCCTCGGATGCGGCAACGTTTCGGGATCAGCAGCGCTGACCACACCGCCTGCGTCGGCACCGGGACGATGGACCGGATCTGGCGCGGCTCGGCGGCGACCCTGCCGTTGCTACGGCTCGGTGCGTCGCGTCACATCCTCTTCCCCGAGCAGGGCACCGACGTGCCGTTCAGCATCGAGAACTACGCCTACCGGGACAGCTACGGCCGGGAGACGGTGAGCTTCGTCCGCACCTTCGAGGTCGCCGCGCACCGCCGCCGCCGCTTCGACGCCACGATGGTCTACAGCCCGCACCGGGCGGCCATCGTGGACTACCTCGGCACCCACCAGCACTACGCGGTGCTGCTCGACCTCACCGCCGACCGGCGCGGTGGGCTGCTGATCCGCACCGGCGAGCAGCGTTACACCGGGCATCGCTTCCCGACCGGCCTGTCCGGCACCGCCGAGGTGCACGAATGGTGGGACGACGCCGACGGATGCTTCCGGATCGAGGTACGGGTGACCAACCGTTTCCTCGGCCCGGTCTTCGGGTACCGGGGCCGGTTCACGGCACAGTTCGTGGACACGGGGACGGCCCCGGTACCCGCCGCGGTGCGTCCGCTGCGGGAGAATGCGGCGGTATGAGCACCGGGCATCCCGTCGAGCGCACCGGCACCAGACGTCGGTTGATGGACGGGGCGGTGCAGGCGATCCGTCAGCACGGCATCGCCGGAGTTTCGGCCCGTACCGTCGCCGGATGCGCCGGGGTCAACCAGGCGCTGATCTTCTACCACTTCGGCACCCTTGACGACCTGCTCGCCGTGGCCTGCCAGGCGGCCACCGCCGACCGGGTGGCGGCCTACCGCGACCGGTTCGCAGCCGTACGGTCGCTGCGCGAGCTGCTGGACCTCGGCCGTGAGCTGCACGAGCAGGAACGAAGCGAAGGCAATCTGGGGGTGTTGGCCCAGCTGCTGGCCGGCGCGCAGACCGACGAGCGGCTCGCCGCGTCGACCGCCGCCGCGCTGCGCCTGTGGATCGACGAGATCGAGCAGGTGCTGCGCCGGGTGCTCGCCGGATCACCGGTCGCCGAACTGGCCGATCCGCGCGGACTGGCCCGCGCGGTGGCCGCCGGCTTCGTCGGGCTGGAGCTGTACGAGGGGGTCGACCGGACTGGTGCCGACGCGGCGCTGGCCGCGTTGGAACAGCTGGCGGTGCTGGTCGACGTGGTCGACGACCTGGGACCGATCGCCCGTCGCGCGCTGCGCGGCCGGCTCGCCGGATCGGCCGAGCGGCGCCGCCAGCGCGGCGGTTGACCAGCTCAAAACGGCCCCAGAACGACATCCGGGTCGGCGTCCAGGGTCAGCGTCTCCAACACCGTCAGCAGCGCGCGTTCCTCGTACCGGAAGTGGGATTCCATGATGGCGGCCAGGCCCGCCAGATGGCGGGCCAGCTCGGTGGGCGGAGCTGTCCGGTCCACGGCGGCCTGCAGCCCGGCAAGCAGGTGGGCGATCATCGAGTGGTCCTGCCGCAGGTAGGACAACGTCTGCCGCAGCTCGGGGTGCTGCTCGGCGATCGCTGGGAACAGCTCGCCGTCCTCGCCCCGGTGATGGGCGGTCAGGGCGGAGCAGAATCCGTGGCAGAACAGCAGCAGGTCCCTGGTGGCCGGCTCGGCCGGTTCGCCGTCGGCCAGCGCCTGCTGGGTCACGCGCAGCGCCGCACGAAGCCTGTCGTGCACGCCGCGCAGCTCTCGACCCCAGGCGACCAGTCTGGCCTTGTCGCCCTCAACCACGGGTGGAGGGTGAGGGGCCAACGATCCTCGTCATTGCGCGTCCTTCGATCCGGCGCCTCCATGCCTGACACGGTCTGCCATCGACACGCGACGCTGGGTCGAGGTTACCAGAAAGCGCACCGGGTGCTCGGGGGTGTCGACGATGGGCACTCGTGGCACCGCGCCATATTCACGAGAGCGAACTCGACAGGCGGTGTTACCGTTGTTCTGGAACGCCTGAACGGGGACAAACTCAACGGGAGACCGGGTCATGCAGAGCTGTGAGAAGTGCGTGCTCTTTACTCGATGACTAGACCAGTCGGTGCGTGGTGACCAGCTGATCGTCTAGCCCATGCCGCGCGGCGGCCTCATTGACTGGTAGGCAACCGAGTAGCGCGACGCGCACGCGTCGGTGCCCACCATTCGACGGCCTCGGCGCCCGACTTCTGGCGCGTCCGGCTGCTTCGCCGATTCCGGTCGGAGCAGCTGTGACGAGCCAAACCTACTGTCCGAGCAAATGCGCCACGTGCCCGGTCATGCGGATCGTCTTGACCGTCGGTGGCCATTCGCTCAGTTCTGCCTGCCCATCCCCACGGAGGTGATACGTGATGGAGACCGACTGACCGATACGCGTCTGAGTGATCTCGCGTCACGGATCAGGAACGGCCAGCCATTGCGCGCCGTACGCGAGGTAGAGTTCCGGATCGTCGAACTCTGTGTACACTTCGCCGACCGCGTCCGGCTGCAGCAGTTCACTGCCTGGCGCGGGTGTGTCCAACAGCCGAACTGGTTCCCCGGCCACTCGTCGTACCCACTTGGGTAGTCGGTCAGGGTCGAATCGCACCCGTAGTTCGAAGCGACGACAGCGTCTCGTCGCAGTCAATGCGTAGTGCGGTGAGGCCACCTGACGCGGACCCAACCGGGTCACCACGCTGAAGTCGCACGACTCACCGGCGACGAGCGGCCGGGGCAGTCCGATGACCAGCTGGGACCGCTGTGGCAGCGGACGTTCGTGCCGGATCAGCCGGCCGCCCCAGTGGACCTCGGCCCGGACGTCCAGGCCGGTGCTGTCCGGTTGCCGGGGCAGCGACATGCCGAGCTTCACCTGCTGAATGCCGTCCCGGTCGGCGACGATCCGCCGCTCCTCGTACGCCTCCATCGACCCGGTGTCCAGCCGGACCAACACCCGCAGCGCCGCGACGTGCCAACCGTCGCCGACCGGGTGGGAGCTGCGGCTGGCCAACTCCCGGCCGATCGCCTCGGCCAGCAGCACCTCCGCCTCGTTGATCCGGCGTAGCGCGGTCCGGTCCTCGCGCCCCAACTGCCGGGCCAGCCAGGCGACCCGCCCCCGGAGATGGGTGTCCTGAGCCTGCGCGTGCAGACCCAGGGCGACCCGCGCCGCGAGCGCCATGTCCTCCGGTAGTTGGCGGGTCTGGCTGCGGAGTTCGGCGATCACCCGCTCGCGCAGGTTGGCCGGCTCGTCGATGCGGTCGGTGCCGCCAGCACCGCCGCCGCAGAGGGCCAGCAGGTGGTCACCGAGGCGCGCGGCGAGGTTGGGAGCGGCGACACCACGGCCCGCCCGCAGCGAGCGGAGCTCAGACTTGATTTCCACAGCGGACATCGGATGTCACCGTCCTTCCAGGCAGAGTCATCTTTGTCCACTCCGTGACAACAGCCCCTTATTGTGTCACCCGATGTGAGTTTCGCCGGCCTTCAGGTGTGGTTGAAACTGATCACAGCGAGGCCCGACGCGGTCCGCTCCCATGCCGGAGGCGCGAAGCTGCACGCCGCCTCCGTAGCCCGATCTGTGGGTGTCGGGGCCGGTTCACAAGCCCAACGTGGACACGGGGACGGCTCCGGCACCTGCAGCGGTGCGCACGAACAGCCGCGACGACGGGTCAACCCGGTGCCTGCCCGACGTCAGTGGCACCGAAGAGATCATCCGGCTCGCTGGCGGCGGTAACCGGCATGACCCGGTGCGCCGGCGGCGGGAGCTGGCGCACCGGATGGCGCGAGTGCAGCCGTACCCCCTGCTCGGCGGCGGTGCGGGCGGCGACCGGGACGGTGACCATGCGGACCGGCTCCGGTGGGGCGGCGAAACCACGGGTGCCCCAACGGACCCAGATCGCCACCCGGCCGGCGGCAGCCTCGGCCAGCAGCTTGTCGACCGTCCGACGCCGGTCGGTGTGGTCGACCTCGATCACCACCGGCGGTGCCGCCGGCCGGGCGCAGGCGACGTCGACGACCGAACGCTGCCCGGACAGCGGCGGCGGCAACGGCAGTACGCTGGCCGCCCGCCGGTACACCCGCCAGCCCTGGCCGGCGCCCCAACCGGCGATCGTGTCGACGAGCAGCGCGGTGACCTGCTCGGTGGTGAGGTCGGTGAAGGTCAGCGCGGTGAGCCGCTCGCCCAACGCGGCGGCCACCCGCGCCGCGTCGGCCAGCGACCCGGCCGAGTCGGCGGTAGCCGCGCCTGCGGTAGCCGGATCGTCGGTCACAGCGGCAACCAGCCGATCACGTCGCGGATCTTGACGTCCCAGTAGCTCCACTCGTGGTCACCCGGCCCGAAGTCGACGGTCAGGGGGATGCCCCGGGTCGCGCAGTCGTCGCGAAACCGCACACTGTCCGGGTACAGCACGTCCGAGGTGCCACAGCAGAGCCACAGCTGCGGCAACGCCGCCGGGTCGGCCCGGCCGAGCAGCGCGAGCAGATCGTCGTCGCTGCCGGCGACGTCGCGGTCGCCGAAGATCCGCCGCATCAGCGGGTCCGTCGCCGACACCGGCGGTCCGTACTGCCGGGCGGCCAGGTCGAGTACGCCGGAGAGGCTGGCCGCGGCCGCGAACCGCTCCGGTTGCCGCAGCGCCCACCGCAACGCGCCGTACCCGCCCATCGACAGGCCGGCGACGAAGGTGTCCGCGCGTCGGCGGGACACCCGGAAGAACGAATCGACCACGTCCGGCAGCTCGGTGGACAGGAAGGTCCAGAACGGGGCGCCGTGTGCCTCGTCCGCGTACATGCTGCGGTGCACCTGCGGCATCACCACGGCGAGGCCGCGCTCCTCGGCGTACCGCTCGATCGAGCTGTACCGCAGCCAGGCGGTGGCGTCGTCGGTGAGTCCGTGCAGCAGGTAGAGCACCGGGGGATCGGTCTCGCCGCCGGTTGTCGGGGCGCCGATCCTGGTCCGGCAACGCTGTGGCAGCAGGACGGTCATCGAGGTGCCCTGCTCCAGGACGTCGGAGAAGAAGTCGACCCGTAGGAGTGCCATCCGACCAGTCTGCCGGTTCGCCGGCCGGCTCGGCGGCCCACCCGGCGGTGCGGTTCGGTAGCTCAGCCGGCTTCGGCGCCGTCGCGACGGACCTGACCCGGCGGTACGCCGTACGCCCGCTTGAACGCCCGGCAGAACGCCGCCTCCGACTGGTAGCCGAACCGGCGGGCCACCACCGGCAGCGGCTCGGCCGAGCGGCGCAGGTGATCGTGCGCCAACTGGAGCCGCCAGGTTGCCAGGTAGCGGATCACCGGCTCGCCGACCAGCTCGGTGAAGCGTGCGGCGAACGCCGACCGGGACATCCCGGCCTGTCGAGCCAGCTCGGCGACGCTCCAGTCGTGCTCCGGCGCCCGGTGCAAGGCGGTCAACGCCCGCCCGATCTGTTCGTCGCGCAGCGCCGCCAGCCAACCCTGCCGGGCCTCCGGCGCGGTCTCCAACCAGGCCCGGATCACCTGGATGACCAGTACGTCGGCCAGCCGGGTCAGCATCGTCTCGCCGCCGGGCTGCAACGTCTGCGCCTCCCGGGTGATCAGCCGCAGGGTGCTGTGCAGCCAGCCCGCCTCGTCGTCGTCGAACCGGTCCAGGTGCAGCACCGGCGGCAGCTGCGCGACCAGCCGCCGGGCCGCGATGTGGTCCGGCCGTAGCACCGCGTAGGTGATCTGGGTCAGCTCCCCGCCGCCGCCGTGCCGCATGATCTCGTACCGGTCGCTCAGCCGCTGCACGGGAATGTCGAACAACGGTTCGGTCGGTGCGCCGGGCGCGCTGCGGAAGCGGTGCGGGACGCCGTCCGGGATCAGCGTCAGGCTGCCCGGCCCGATGAGCTGCGGCTCGGTGCCGTCCACCTCCAGCCAGCACCGTCCGGCGGTGACCACCTGCAACGTCATGCAGCCCGGCAGCGTCGGGACGTCGATGCCCCATGGGGCGCTCAGCTCGGCCCGGCAGTAGAGGGTGCCGGTCAGCCGGAACATGTGCAGGGTCTCGCCGAGCGGTCCGGCCACCGCCGGGATCGCACAGGTTGGGGTGGTCCACATCTGCCCAGCGTCCCCGCCGATGTGCCGATAGTCCAGCGCCGTGGACGATGAGCAAATAATGTCGGCCGGACAATCATTGTCCCGCCAGGCGGCTCGGGTGAGGCTGGTGTGGCACGGGAAACGCCGTGCGCCACCGGACACCAGAACGGGAGCCCGTACCTCATGTCTCTACCGTCAGTACTCGTCACCGGATCGACCGGCAAGACCGGCCGGCGCATCGCCGACCGGCTCACCGACCTCGGCTACCCGGTCGTGCCGGCGTCGCGGCGCGGCGAGCCGTCCTTCGACTGGGCGGAGCCGGCCAGCTGGTCGCCGGCACTGCACGGCGTGGACGCCGTCTACCTCTGCTACTACCCGGACCTGGCCGCACCCGAGGCGCCGGCCCTCGTCGAGAAGTTCACCGCCGCCGTCCGCGACGCCGGCGTCCGCAAGCTGGTGCTGCTCTCCGGCCGGGGCGAGACCAACGCGCAGCGCTGCGAGCAGATCGTGGCCGACGCCGGGCTCGCGTACGCAATTGTGCGGGCCAGCTGGTTCGCGCAGAACTTCAGCGAAGGACACCTGCTGGGCCCGGTCCTGGCCGGCACGGTCGCGCTACCCGCAGGCTCGGTGGCCGAGCCGTTCGTCGACGTGGACGACGTCGCCGACGTCGCGGTCGCCGCACTCACCGACGACCGGCACAACGGTCGGACGTACGACGTCACCGGTCCTCGGCTGCTGACCTTCGCGCAGGCGGCGGCGGAGATCGCCGCCGCCAGTGGCCGCGACGTCGGCTACCTGCCGATCACCGCGGAACAGTTCCACCTCGCGCTGGTCGCCGAGGCCGGCCCCGACTTCGCCCGGCTGCTGACCGACCTGTGTGTCGAGGTCTTCGACGGCCGCAACGCCTCCGTCGGCGACGGCGTACGGCAGGCGCTGGGCCGCGAACCACGCGACTTCGCCGACTTCTGCCGTCAGGTCGCCGCCGGGGCCTGGTCGCCGCCGGTCGCCGCCCCGGCCGCAGACCGGTGAACCTCACCGACACCGGGTCGGCGCGGACCCGCGTACCGGTTGCGGTCAGGGCGATCCTCGTCGTTGCCGGGCTGGTCGTGGTCGGTATCGGCGGGGCGATCCTGACCGCGCCGGGCGCGTTCCACGCCGGCAACGGCATCGAGTACGCCGGGAACAGCAGCCTGCTCAGCGAGACCCGGGCCGCCGGCGGGGCGCTGCTGGCCACCGGCGTACTGGTCACGCTCGGGGCGTTCGTCCGCCGGCTGACCTTCACCGCGTCGCTGATCGGCGCGGTGGTCTACCTGGCGTACGGGCTGGCCCGGCTGCTCAGCGTCGCGGTGGACGGACTGCCGTCGGAGAGCCTGGTCGCAGCCGCCGTCGCCGAGCTGATCCTCGGCGCGGCCTGCGGATACGCCCTGCACCGGACGGTCCGTGGGCCGGTGCCACCGGCTACCCGGCCGCCGGGTCGGTCGGTGCCGGGCGCTGTACGGCCCGGCCGCACAGGGTGACCCAGGTCGGATCGACCCGGACGTAGTCCACCGTTTTCGTCAGGTACCGGGCCGGTGTGGCGTCGTCGGAGGGCAGGAACGCCGCCAGCACCTCAGCGGCCAGCAGTTCGCGCAGGACCGCCGCCAGGTAGTCGGGCAGCTCGGCGGGGAGCCGGGCCAGCGGGGGACATCCGGCGTCGATCACCGACACCAGCTCAGGCCAGTCGTTCGGGAAGTGCTGGGCGTCGATCAGCGTGTCCGGCAGGAACCGCTCGTACGCTGGCTCGATCAGCCGGCACAACGGGTCGGTCCCGATCTGCAGGGTGTACGGCACCACCGTCCACCGGGGTAGCTCCCGGCCGAAACTGGTCGAGCAGCCGTGGGCCAGGCTGCCGGGCGGCGCGGCCTCCCCGGCTACCAGGACACCGACTGCGGGCAGCGGGGCATCGGGGACCATCACTTCAAGTTACGCCATACGCGCTGCTCGTGGTCGACGCTGAGCCAACTGCCGTCGCCCAACGGCCGGATCTCGAACGCGTCGTGCAGTGGGGTCGGCGGTGCGGGCAGCCGGCCGCCGTCCGTCCCGGTGCGCAGGTCCACGAAGTGCCGGAACTCCCACTCCATGCCGTTGCCGACGTCCCCGGTGACCGACACGATCGCCGTTTCGCCGTCCAGGTAGCCGCCGTCCATGCTCAGGGCTGCCTGGTCGGCGTCGGTGTCCCTGCCGCGTCGACGACCTCGCCGATCCGCATCCGACCTCCCCGCCCAGTGCCGCGTCGGCGGCCGGACTCCGCTTCCCGGCGCATGACGGCCGACGGTACCGCCAGTGGGCAACTCGGCAGCGGACCGCCGTCACCGTCGGGTGTAGATTGTCGTCTCGATCGAGGCTCCGGACGATGCCGGCATCGAGCACTCCGGCACCCGCCGCAACCCGGCCGCGCACGCCCGCGCCAGCCAGGACGGCGGGACGGGTCACGCGCTGGCGCCGTCGGTGCTCGCCCCGCTGACTCAGGCGGTGCTGGCGCACACCACCGGCGGCCGGGCGGGCTCACCCGCCGACTAGCCGAAGTTCGTCGTGCAGGCTGCGGGCGACGTGCGCCATCGAGGCCTCAGCCGCCGGCTGCACCACCGCCGGCACCCGGGACTCGGTCAGCGCGGCGACCGCGTAGACCTGGCCGTTGGCGTGCTCCACGACGCCGATCTCGTGCCGCAGGTTGAGCAGGGTGCCGGTCTTCGACGACCAGCGGGCCGCGTCGGAACTGAAATCGGGGGCGAGCCGCTGCCGCAGTACGTTGTCACCCATCAGTTCCCGCACCCGGCCGGCGACCTGCTGGTCCACGGTGGATGGCCGCCAGAGTTCGTGTAACAGGTCGACGAAGGCGCGGGCCGATCCGGTGCTGGCCCGGCTGACGTCGAGTTGGGCGACCGGGTGACCGTGGCCGGTGGTCGCCGCGCCGATGGCCAGGGACTGGGCCAGGTGACTCTCCTGCGGGGCGAACCGTTCGGCAGGGGTGTCGGTCAGGTCGCTGATCGGGTGCCGGACGATGATCCCGGACAGTCCGAGCCGGCGCAGTCCGGTGGTGACCTCCGCTGGCGGGGTGAGGCCGAACAGCGCGTCGGCGGCGGCACCGTCGCTGATCGCCGTACTGAGGTAGAGCAGGTCTTCGACGGCCACCTCGGCCGGGTGGCGGAACTTGCTCAACCCGGTCGGGCCGGGCGCGGTGACCCGGTCCGGGTGGACCAGGATCCGCGCCGCCGCATCGAGTTCCCCGCGACGGATCCGCTCCAGGGTGACCACCGCCAGCGGTACCTTGACCAGCGACGCCGCCGGGAACTCCAGGTCCGGGTCGATGCCCAGTTCGTCGCCGGTACGCAGGTCACGGACCAGGAAGGACCCGCGCAGTCCCGCCACTTCGAGGGTGGATCGGGCCAGCCGCAGCACGTTGGCGACGCCCATGCCTACTCACCGTCCCTCGTCGACCGGCGCACCGAGGCACGCCCGCACCGCGGCGTCCGGTAGGTCGCGCAACCGCCGGGTGTCCTCGGCCAACCCGGCGGCGACGTCGTAGCCTCGGGCGAACAGTTGCTCGCCGACCGGACGCCAGCGCAGCCCGAGATCCCCGGCTTGGCTGGCGGAGCAGAGCAACAGGTCTCCGCCGCCGTCGCCGAACACGTCGGCGAGCGCGGCGACGAGCCCGGAGGCGATCCCGACCTGTGCGGGTGCCAGACCGACGGCCTGAGCGAGCCGGACCATCCGGTCCCGTACGTGCGGGACATCGTCCTCGGGCTGGATCCATATCCGGTGCCGGACAGTGTCACGCCGCAACCGACCGGGGCGCAGCGCGGCGAGGAACAGCGGAGCGGTGGCGTCACCGGCGGAGCCGTCGAGCGAGCCGGCGAGCCCCAGTGGCACCCGCCACCGGCTGCTGTCGGGTGCCACGGCGAGCAGCGCCGCGCGTACCTCCAGGCCACGGACCGAGTCGGCGCGCTCGGCCGGGTCGGCGGGGACCAGATCCAGTTGCAGACCGTCGGTCCGGGCGTCGGCCACCAACCGGGCCAGCCGTCGAGGCGGACAGATCGCCGGTACGGCCAACCGAAGCGGTCGCAGTCGGGCCTGCGCGGCGTCGTGCTCCAAGGTGTCCGCGAAGTCGACCAGCCGCCGTGCCGACGGCAGCACGTCCCGCCCGTAAGCAGTCAGCGTGACGATCCGCGACGAGCGGTCGAACAGTCTGGCACCGAAGTGCTGTTCCAGGGCGGCGATTCGCCGGCTGGCCACCGACTGCGGGATACGGGCGGCCGCCGCGCCGATGGTGAAGCTGCCGTGGGCGCCGACCGCCACGAAGGCCCGGCAGGCCGCCACCATGTCCACGGCCGCCGATCCTATGCCGGATCGGCATCAGAACCCACATCGCTGTCTTGGACAGCATCCGCTGAGTTCTGTCAGGCTGCCTTACGTCCCAAGTAAGGCTAGAAAGGATGTTTTGTATGACTATGCGTACTTCTGTGCTGGCCGTCGTCGCGGCGGTGGCGCTCACCCCGCTGGCCGGCTGTACGGCGTCCGGACCGCCGGCCGCCGCCGCCAGCGCCATCGGGCAGCCGAGCACGTCGGCGACCGTCGGCGCGCAGTTCGCCGAACTTCGACGCCTGGAGGAGAGCTTCGACGCCCGGCTCGGTGTGTACGCCGTCGACACCGGCACCGGCCGGGTCGTCGAGCACCGGGCGGACGAGCGGTTCGCGTACGCCTCGACTTTCAAACCACTCGCCGCCGCCGCGGTGTTCGACCAGACCACCGCCGCCGAGCTCGACCAGGTGATCGGCTACACCGCCGAGGACCTGGTCACCTACTCGCCGATCACCGAACAGCACGTCGAGACCGGCATGCCGTTGCGCGACATCGCCGACGCGGCGATCCGCTACAGCGACAACACCGCTGGCAACCTGCTGCTGGAGCAGCTCGGCGGCCCGGCCGGGTTCGAGAAGCGGCTGCGGGAGATCGGCGACGACGTGACCGATCCGGACCGCTGGGAGACCGAACTGAACGACTACACCCCGGGCGATCCCCGGGACACCAGCACCCCACGGGCGCTGGCCGAAAGCCTGCGGGCGTACGCCGTCGACGACGTACTCGCCACGGACGATCGGGACCTGCTGGTCGACCTGCTGGTCGCGAACACCACCGGCGACGAGCTGATCCGGGCCGGTGTGCCGACCGGCTGGCGCGTCGGCGACAAGACCGGCGCCGCCGGATACGGCACGCGCAACGACATCGCCGTCATCTGGCCGCCGGACGGCGCGCCGATCGTACTGGCGGTGCTCTCCGACCGGGACGATCCGGCCGCCGAGTACGACAACGCGCTGATCGCGCAGGCAGCGCAGGCCGTCGTCACCGTTCTGCGGCCGTGAGACCAGGGCTGGAGCCGGTTGGCCGACGCGGGTTGGCCGACGCGAGTCCCTACCGGCCGTCGCGCAGGTCGTCGGGGACGCCGTCGACCAGGCTGATCTGATCGAAGGTGACGCTGCACGCGTCGCCGGTCGGTGACTGGGCCAGGAAACCCACCCTGGTCGGCCCGGCGGCAGGTTCCAGCCCGACCCCGGGCAACCGGAACAATCGGGCGAAGTGCCAGTAGGTGCCGTCGAGCGAGTAGTGGAAAGCGTACGCCGCCCCCTTGCGCAGCACCCGCAGGTGGACGGTGGACCCGTCGACCGGCACCCCGTTGGCGTCGTCCGACGCGCCGTTGGTGACCACGGTGACCACCATCGGTTCGCGCTGCGGCGAATACTCGAAGCACAGTTTCGCCCAGTGTTCCTCGTCGATGCGCAGACAGAGCACACCGGCGTCGAACGCGGCACCGAAGTCGACCGTGACCCGCACCGACAGGGCGAACTCCCTGTCTGGGCAGTCGAACAGCAGGGCCGGCGCGTTGTGGGTGCGGTACTCGCCGACCGGGTCGACGAACCAGTCGGTGGCGGCACCCGCCGTGATCGACAGCGCCTGCGGTTGGGCCTCGTAGTCGGCGGAGGCCGGCGTGTGCAGCCAGCCCAACGCCGGCAACCCGGCGATCGCGGGCGGCCGCGGCGGTGCGTTGTCGGTCATTGCCTGCCTCCGGCAGATCGTATCGATCAGGATTGGGACTGTGATACTGGCACGATCGGCGCGCCGCCGCTGCCCGTGACCTGAACCTGCCTCGACGCCGCAGCCGGCGTCTTGACCCTCGAGCTGGTCGAGGCCGCAGAGTCGGTAGGTGTGGAGAGCGACATGCACAGCATCGGGGAGACGGCTCGGGCCAGCGGCCTGACCGCCAGCGCCCTGCGGTTCTACGACGCCGCAAGGGTGCTGGTGCCGGCGGCGGTGGATCCGCACACCGGCTACCGCTGGTATGCCGGTTCCCAGCTGCGCGCAGCCCGGCTGCTGGCCGGGCTGCGCCGGGTCGGCATGCCGTTGGCGGAGCTCACCGAGGCGATCCGGGCGTTGCCCGACGTCGAGGTGACCCGCCGGCTGCTGGCGGTCCACCTGTGCCGGCTGGAGAACGGTCTCGCCGATGCCCGTCGTGAGCTCTCCCGCATCCACCACCTGCTCGATGCCGAGGAGAACCAGACCACCATGACCACCACCCGTGTCACCGTCACCGCCGCCGACCTGTCCGCCGCGTTGGACGCCGTACGCTTCGCGGTCGGCGACGACCCGCAGCTGCCTGCCCTGGGCGGGGTGCACGTCGAGGTCGACGCCGGCCTCGTGCGGTTCGCCGCCACCGACCGCTACCGGCTGGCGTTCGCCGAACTCGTCCCGGCCGCCGTCGACGGGCCGGCCGTGTCGGCGTTGGCACCACGCACGTTCGTCGACGGCGTACGTAGTCAGTTGGGCCGCGGCCCGGTCGCCGACCTGGTCTTCGGCCCGGACGGCGTCGAGGGCGTCGCGCCCGGTTGGCGAATCACCGCCGCGCCGCTGGACTACGACGTCCCCAACTACCGTTCGCTGCTGCCGACCGCGCCGGGCGAGGGCGGGCGCCGGGTGAGGGTCGACGCCGCCGCGCTGCGGCAGGCGTTGGCACCCGGCCGGGCGCCGGCCGTGGTACGCGAACACGAGGGCGTGGCGCATCCGGTCGCCGTACTGGCGGTCGCCGACTCCGGGACGGTCGAACTCGCCGACGAGGGTGCCTGGCGTACCGCGCCGCAACAGCATGTGGCGGTCAACCGGGAGTTCCTGCTGCAGGCCCTGGACGCCGCCGGCGGCGGCCAGTTGGTTCTCGATCTCGACGGCCCGATCCGGCCGCTCGTGGTCAGGCTGCCGGCCGACGACCGCAGCTGCTCGCTGCTGATGCCGATCCGGCTCTGAGGCCGGCCGGCGGGTTGCGCAGCCAGGCCCACGTCACCGGTCGATCACGTCAGCGGCGGCCATCACCCGCAGCGCGTTGGCGTCCACCGACAGCCGGATCGGGGTCTGCCCACCCAGCTCGCCGTCGATCTCCACCGGTGCCGGCCGGTCGGTTTCCACCAGCAGCTCACCGACCGCGAGAAAGGGGTCGTGCCGCAAGGTCCGGCGGTGGCCGGTCGCCGCGTTGCGCGCCGTCGCGCCCAACAGGCTGCGGCGGGTCGGCCCACCGACCGGGTACGCCACCAGCAGCCGGTCGTCGGCGTTCGCGTCCGCGGTGATCGGCCGGCCCGCCTGGTGGCCGCCGTTGGCGACGTACAGCTGGTGGGTGGTGAGCTCGCGGGTCCGGCCCTCGGCGCGGACGCTGACCCGCATCGGCCGGTGCCGGGCCATCAGCGCCGCCGCCGTTGCCGGGTAGGCGAGCTTGCCGGCCACCCGTTTGAGCCCCGGCGGGGTACGCAGCATCACCTCGGCGGACAACCCGATGCCGACGTGGTTGGCGAACGGTAGGTCCCCGGCGAGACCGAGGTCGACGTCGATCACCTTGCCGCCGGTGATGATGCCGACGGCGGCGTCCAGATCGATCGGGATGCCCAGCGTACGGGCGAAGTTGTTGGTGGTGCCCAGCGGCAGCAACCCGAGGGCGATGTCGCGGTGGGCGAGCAGCCGGGCGGCGGCACCGATGGTGCCGTCCCCGCCGCCGACGACCAGCAGGTCCGGTGCCAACCGCACCGCCTCGTCGAGGCTGTGTTCCAGCTCACCCGGCTCGTCGACCGGATACGTCGCGAGCAGCGTGAACCCGGCGGCGGTCAGCCGCTGCTTCGCGTCGGTGTAGAACTGGCGCCCCCGGCGGGACTTCGCGTTGACGATCAGCACCGCCCGCCGTCGCTGCCGGATGGCGTCACTGAGCTCCTGCTTGGTCCGCACGGCCAGACCCTATCCCCACCGGCTTTGACCCGCCGACGGCGTCCACCGCGCGTCGGCCGTCGCGACGACCCCGTCCGGGCCGCGACGACCGACGCGCAGTGGACCTTTCCGTCGCGCTATCCGGTCACCGCCACCACCGTCGCGGCGCCGGCGTCGGCGAGCTGATGGGTGAAGGTGAACTCCCCGGCCCGGCGGGTCCGGGTCCGCAACTGCCAGGTCAGGTCGGCACCGACTGGCAGCGCCACCTCCGACGACAGCGTGCCGACCAGGGTGCCGTCGTCCCGCACCGTCAACGGAATCCGGACCCAGGCGTCGTCGACCCGTACCTGCACTGCCACGTCCTTGGCCAGCAGGTCAGCGTCCGGGTGGGCCACCGTCAGGGTCAGGTCGGCGCTGCCCTGGTCGACCCCGCTGGAGTTGACCACGTGCACCTCCGGCCGGAACCAGCCGTCCACCTCGCCGACCGACGGGTACGCCGCGGTCAGCGTCACCGGCTCGGCCAGCACCAGCGACGTCTCGGCAGCTACCAGCCCGCCGTACCAGCCGGTGTCCAACTCGAGCTGTAGCTGGTGTAGGCCGGGCTGCGGATCGTCGACCTCGAACGCGTACGGCTGGTCCGTCCAGTTCAGATAGCCGGCCCGGACCTCGGCACCGTCCGGGTCGGACAGCCGCAGCACCGGGCGGGCCTCGTGGCGCGCCAACGCCCGCACCGCCGCCGCCACGTCCTCCAGCCGGGCCACCGCCGGCAGATCGGCGAACGGCCGGATGTCGCTGGCCCGCACGGTGGCGAACGGGTGCCCGTGGGCGTCCGTCACCGACCAGTCGACCTGCACGGCACCCGGCTGCGGCACGTCCGCCGCCAGCCGCACCTGCGGTGCCCCGCCGAACGGGAACGTGGCGTCGAACGGGTCGACCCAGTCCAGCTCCGGCAGGATCTCGCTGACCAGCCACCAGTCCCGTTCCAGCCGGGGCAGCTGGTGGACGGTGACCGCCTGGTAGCTGTCCAGGGTCGCGACCAGCGGCCCCGGCCCGAACGGGTACGCCCACGGCGCGGTGCCGGCCGGGCGCAGATAGACGGTCGCCTCGTGGCCGCCCCCGACCAGGTCGGCGGCGAGATCCACCCGGGTCGACAGGTCCTGCGCCACGTCGCTGGCCGTCGGCCCGCCGGCCAGCACCCGGGGCGCGAAGACCACCTCGTCGTCGTCGAACACCGTGATCACCCGGTGCAGCAGGTACGCCGTACCGCCGTCGGTCGCGGCCTTGCGCACGACGAGGGTGTAGCGGTCGACGGCGGCCGGTGCCTCGAAGGTGAGGGTGCCGGCGTCGTCGGTCGCGCCGACCGGGATCACCGCACCGTCGTGGATCAGCTCGACGGTCGCGCCGGTCAGCGGGCCGGGCTCGGCGTCCGGCGCGGTCACGGTCCGCGCGGTGAGCGCCACCCGGGGCGGCCGCACCCGGAACGTGTCGGTCAGGTACTCCACCGACACGTCGTAGTCACCGAGGTCCCTCTCACTGATCGTCCAGCTCAGCGTCCGGCTGTCACCGGAGCCGAGGGTGACGGTGGTGGTCGCCGCCGACTCACCGTCGACCCGCAGCACCGCCTGGTACGGACCTGACGACGCCCCGACGTTCTTGACCTGCACCGTCGCCGTCACCGGTTCGCCGCTCTTCACCTCGTCCGGGCTGACCGTCAACCCGTGAACGGCGAAGTACGGCTGACCCTCCTCGGCCGGGCGGGCCGCCCAGTCGACCGCGTTGAGGAACAGCTCGGTGGCCTCCTCGGTCCAGTCGGCCGGACCCCGGGTCACCGACACGCCGTGGGTGGAGAGCAGCACGTGTCGGTTGGTGGCCCGCTGATCCACCCCGATGCCGCCACCGTAGATCCCGGTGGTGTCGCTGCGGCCCAGGTCGGCGAGGGTCTGCCGGCCGTCACCGGCGTAGTCGCCGAACCAGGCGATCCACTTCGCCTGGGTGCTGGTGTCCAGCGGGAGTCGGTCACCGACGGCGTATCCGTCGAGGATCGGGTGGGCCGCGGTGATCTCGTAGAACGATTCGGCGACCCCGGTACCGCCGGTGCTGAATCCGGTCGAGACGGGTCGTCCGGTGTGCCGGGACAACTGCCGGATGCCGTTGCCGGTGCTGTAGGCATGGTCGGTGAGGATCACGCCGGTGCCGGCGGCGTCGGTCGCGTCCAGGAACGCCTGGAAGGTGGCTTCGTCGTAGTCACTGGTCACGCCGTATCCGAGCACCACCAACGGGTGCTGCGCGGCGGTCACCAGGTCGTCCCAGTCGTAGATCACCGTTTCGATGCCACGCGGGGTGAAGATCTCGTCGGCGTACGACTGGACGTAGCTGCCGACCAGAGCGACCGTCTGCGGTGGCGGACGCAGCGTGAAGTCCGTCGTCACGGTGCCACCGTCCGGGATGGTCACCTCGACCGGTGGGGAGACGTCGAACCGTGGATGGTCGGCGGCGATCCGGAAGCTGCCGGCCGGCAGCTCGATCCGGTAGGCGCCGTCCGCCCCGGTGACCACCGAACGGTTCACCGGGGCACCGTCGGCGGAGACCGACACCGTCACCCCGGGTACGCCGTGACCGCTCTGCTCGAACGTGGCGGTGCCGGTGACCACGCCGATCGGCAGCGGTACGAGCGCCAGGTCGACGGAGGTGAAAGCCTCCTCGACGACGGTTACGTCGGCGACGCTGGCGGTTTCGTGGCCGAACGCGGACGCGGTCAGCGTGTAGCTGCCCGGTGCCAGCCGCAGGGTGAACCCGCCGTCGGCGTCGGTGCGCACCGACGCCCCGCCCGGGGTGACGGTGACCGTCGCGTCGGCGACCGGGTCACCGGTCCCGTCGGTGGTGACCTGGCCGGTCACTCCACTGTCGAGTGCGACCTGGGAGGCGGCGGCGTACGCGTCGATCCGGCCGTGGCCGTACCGGGTGTCGGGCGCGACGTCGGCGTACCGGTCGTCCCAGAACGCGGTGTCGATCAACGCGGTACGGGTGGCGTCGACGCTGAGCTCCGGCGCGCCCTGCAGCAGCAGCGCGGCGACCGCGCTGGTGTGCGGGGTGGCCATCGAGGTGCCGCTGGCGTAGCGGTAGCTGCCGTCCGGGCTGGCCGACCAGACCTCGTCGCCGGGGGCGGACAGGTCCGGGGTGACCCAGCTGTCCGGCCAGTCGGCCGGCGGGCTGACCCAGCTCGACTTGTTGACCACGTTGCCGCAGGAGAAGTCGGCGACGTTGTCGTCGACGTCGGTGGCACCGACGCCGATCGCCTCGTAGACGTTGCCGGGGCTGGACGAGCCGACCCCGCAGCTGCCGGTGATGTCCTGGTTGCCGATGGCGAACGACGGGAACGCGCCAGCGGCGACGATGGCCCGGGTCGGGGCGACCATCTCCGCCGCGTAGATCGCCGCGCCGAGCGACATGCTGACCACGTCGGCCGGGCGGCCGGCCGGGTCGCCGGCGGCGTCGGTGGGCGCGATCGCCCACTGCATGCCGGCGGCCACCTGGGCGAACGAGCCGTTGCCGCCGGGGATGACCAGGCCGTGGGCCATCTCTGCGCCGGGGGCGCCGCCGATCGCGACCCCGGACGTCGAACCACCGTGGATGGTGCCGGAGACGTGGGTGCCGTGGGTGGACGAGTCGCGGGGCTGCGAGGCGACCAGACCACCGGTGGAGCTGAACTCCATCCAGCCGCCGGGATACGTCGGGTCGGTCGGGTCGTCGGTGGCCATCTTGCCGACCAGGTCGGGGTGGGTGATGGCGACCCCGGTGTCCAGGGTGACCACCCGGACGCCGGTGCCGTCGAGACCGAGCTCGGTCCAGACCCGCTCGGTGCCGATCCGGTCCAGGCCCCAGGTGATCCGGCCGTCGACGATCGTCGCGGCCGGGTCGCCGGCCGCGGTCAGCTCGGTGTCCGGCAGGCTCATCGTGAAGTTCGGCAGTACCCGTTGGACGCCGGGCAGGCTGGCCAGCGCCGCCAGTCGGGACGCGTCGGCGGTGAACTCGACGAGCACCATGTTGGTGATCCAGAAGCGGTTGACCACGCGCACGTCGCCGGCGATCTCGGCCCGATCCTCCAACGCCGTGTCGATCTCGGCCTGGATCTCCTCGGCGTGGGCGCGCAACTGGTCGACTGCGGTGGCCGGATTCGTCGGGTACCGCTGCGGGTTGGGCAGCATCAACAGCGCCTGGATCCGCTCGCCGGTCGACTCGGCGACAGTGGACCGTAGCTCGTCGGCGACCGCGGCGGTGCCGGCACCGGGGGCGAGCGCCGCGCCGTCGGTGGGCGCGGCCGAGACAGGCAACGGTACGGCGAGCAGCCCGCCGGCCAGGGCGGCGCCGGCGGCGGCGGCCACCAGGCGGCGTACCCGGGTCATCGGTCGTGGATGGGAGGGCTTGCGTCCTGACATCGATCGTCTCCTGGGTCGCAGGGCCGGGATCAACCGGGTTGGCATCGAAGATCGTGGAACGCTGTCGGCGACCATCGTGATGTTGATGACTCCCTGACGTCAACCCCTCACGATGCGGTACCAGGGATCACTGCCGTCGATCGGTGGGCCGGACCGGTGCCGCCAGTGCCGTGAGCGCCTCGTCGAGTTCGACATACGGGTACGGCGTGGTCCGGTCCAGCTCCATCCGGCGCCAGAAGCTCCCCATGAGTTCGGCGATCGGTGCGTGCCGCTGGACCAGCGCCCGAGCCGCCGCCGGCAGTTCGGGGTAGCCGGCGGCGCGGTTCGCCCGCAGATAGGCGAGACTGTCCGGCCAGGCCGTTGCGCACACGTCCCCGATCAGCCAGAAGGTGAACTGAGTGGCGGTGAAGCACCGGTCGTAGTTGCGGTGCTGTTCGAGGAAGCCGGACTCCGCCGGGGTCAGGTCGAATCCGGCATGGACCGCCAGCGAGCTGGCCAGATCAGCCAGCCAGATGTCCAACCGGTGTGGGACGTACTCCATGAACAACACGAGGCTGGCCGATGCCTCGTTGATCGCGGTGAGTCGGCGGCGGACCGCCGCGGAACCGCCCCACCTGCGTACCCAGGTCTCGGTCGCGGCCGGTGTCATCGGTGCCGGCCGCTGCGGCAGGCTTCGCCAGTGGTACAGGAGCGGAAAGCCGGCGAAGCGACCCTGCCGTACCCAGTCCGACGCCATCCGGTGCGCCGCCAGCTCCCGCCACGCACCGAAGCCGGTGGAGCCGAATCCATACTGGTAGAAGGTGGATAGTTCGAAGATGTTGCGGGTGGAGCCGACGTGTTCCGGCCGCTGCTCCAGGTCGGTCAGCGGGATCCGTTTGACGAACACCGGTACCCCGGCGATCGACACCGTCGCCGTCGTGCCACCGATACCGGTCCCGAGCGGCGCCGCTCGGGACAGCAGGTCGGTCAGGTCGGCGTCGTCGAGCGCGGCCAGGCTCGCGCGGACCGTACGGTGCCGAACCTCGCGGCCACGGTCGCTGTCGCCGGCGTCGGGCACCGACGCCGGTCGATTCAGCTCCTCATGCATTCAACCACTGTGACAGGATCGGCGTCAGGTGCCGGTCAGCACCTCGTACAGATCCGGTCGGCAGTCGAGCGCCGCCTCCCGCAGCGCGGCGACCCGGGCCAACTGCTCCTGCTCAGGCAGCGCACGCAGGCTCGCCAACGCGTCGGTGACCATCCCCTGGACCGGGTCCCAGAACTCGTCCGGTCCGGCGTCACGGCCCTGCAACCACAGGCCGGCGGCGGCGCGGGCCGCCTGGATCGGCTCCCACCCTTCGACGTCGTCCAAGGCGGCACCGCAGGCCAGCGTCCCGGCGCCGTCGAGGATCTGCGCCTCCAGCGATTCGCGTCCCGTCGTCACCGTGCCGTCACCTTGCAGGCTGACTCTGAGGTGGACGGTGTCTCGTCGCTGTTCGACGAAGGCACCATGCGGGATGGCTTCCTCGACGACCTCGGTCGGCGCATTGGGCAGCCGGCCAAGTGTGGCCAGCGCCCGCCGGGCCGGCTCGACGATCTGCGGCAGTGCCGGCTCGTGCAGACGGGTCACACAGACCCGGGGTGACCCGTCGGCACAGACGAGAGCGACTGCCTGCGGGTCCTGGCGGGTGACAGCACCGGGCGACGGGAACACCATCAGTGCCACGACCAGGCCGACAACGCTTGGAAGTACGGCGAGCAGCCGGGCTCGACCGGTGGTCGCGGCGTACAGCGCCCAACCGGTCGCGGCGACGGCGGCGAACCACACCGCCTTGCCGGCGACGGCCCGACCGTCGATCGCGTGGAACACCCCGCCATCGTCGAGGTAGGAGAAGCCGAGCAGCATCACCACCCCGTCCGGCTGCGTGATCGCCGCGACGAGCATGATGGCCAGGCTGCCCACGGCGAGCAGCGGAGCGGTGAGTCGCGACGGCAGCAGCCGGCCGAGACCGAGGCCGAGCAGGCCGGCGGCGGCGACGCTGAGTGTCCCGGTGAACAACGGCCAGTACCAGCCCGGTGGGTGGTAGGTGGCCGCCAGCAGCGCCCTGCCGAGCCCGTCGAGCAGCCCGCCGACATATCCGCCGGCCAGGCAACCGACGACCACCACAGCCTGTGGGGCGACCCGGACCAGCCCGGGACGTGGGGTGGCGGCGACGGATTCACTGACCCCGGCGACATGGTCACGGCGGCCCTGCCAGGCACCAGCCGCGAGCGCGAGCGGCCACAGCAGGCCCAGGGCGCTGTGGTGTGCGAGGACCGTCGCCATCCAGGCGCCGTCCCAACGTTCCGGGTCGGCGGTCAACGACACCGTCGCCAAGGCCAGGCCGATACCGAACCACAGTGCGGCCGATCGCCGCACCTCTACGAAGAAGACCCGTCCGATCATCGAAGACCTACCGTTTCGTTGAGTTTCACATCTGGCAAGACGGCACCGCCGCCGTCGCAGGTTCTTCATTCGGTATGATCTGCGTCTCACTTCGGCGTGCGAGGAGCCAACGGACGGGCGGTTCTCCGAGCAGGATCGTGGGCGGCATGCCGCAGGAAGAGATCTGGAGCGCCGAGACCCGCCGACTGGTCGGGCACCGAGCTCGCCGTCGAGTCGACCTCGCACGTCTGCCGGCTGCCGACGTAGCCGCAGGCCGGGACGCCGGGCTTGCTGACAGGATGGGCATCGTGTCGATTCCGCAGCCGTCCGCCCTGCACCCCGACTACCCACTGCGCACCCGGCGGCTGCTGCTGCGACCGCTGGCCGGCGACGACATCGACGCGTTGCTCAGCTACCGCAGCCAGCCGGATGTCTGCCGGTACGTGCCGCTCGAACCGATGACCCGCGACGACATCGTCGGCCGGCTCGCCACCGTCTGGGCCAACCACGAGCTGACCGACGAAGGCCAGGCGCTGACCCTCGGTGTCGAGGTCGCGGCGACCGGCCGACTGATCGGCGACGTGGTGCTCTTCTGGCGCAGCCGCACCCACCGTGGCGGAGAGATCGGGTACGTCGTACACCCGGATTCGGCCGGCCACGGCTACGCCACCGAGGCCGCGTACGCACTGTTGGGGTTGGGCTTCGACCAGCTCGGCCTGCACCGGATCGTCGCCCGGATCGACGAACGCAACGAGCCGTCGGCCCGACTCGCCCGGCGCCTGGGCATGCGCCAGGAGGCCCGGCTGGTGCGCAGCGAGCTGTTCAAAGGCGAATGGAGCACCGAACTCGACTTCGCGATGCTCGCCGACGAGTGGGCCGCGTACCGTGAGAGCGGAACATTCGTACGGCCTTGAGGTAGGTCGTGATGTGGGATCCGACCAGCTATCTGCGCTTTTCCGACCACCGTTCGCGTCCGTTCGTCGATCTGCTGGCCAGGGTCGCCGCCGACGAGCCGGCCGTGGTCGTCGACCTCGGCTGCGGCCCGGGGACCCTGACCGTCCACCTGGCGGACCGCTGGCCGGGTGCCACGGTGACCGGGCTCGACTCGTCGGCCGAGATGATCGCCGCCGCCCGCGGGCTTTCGTCCCCGGTCCGGTTCGACATCGCCGACGTGAGCGGCTGGAACCCCGCCCCGGACACCGACGTCGTCATCTGCAACGCGGTGCTGCAGTGGGTGCCCGGACACCCCGCGTTGATCCAGCGGTGGGCGGCCCGGTTGCGGCCCGGCGCGGTGCTCGCCTTCCAGGTGCCGGGCAACTTCGACGCCCCGTCGCACCAGGCCATCCGTACTGTCGCCGCGGATCCGCGGTGGCGGGCCCGACTGCCGGCCATCCGGGGCGGCGACGCGGTGCTCGACCCGGCCGGGTACGCGGCCCTGCTGCTGCGGTACGGATGCGTCGTCGACGCCTGGGAGACCACCTACCTGCATCTGCTGCCGGCCGGTGACGCCGAACCGACGGCGCATCCGGTGCTGTCGTGGGTCGAGGGGACGGCCGCGCGGCCGGTCCGGGCCGCCCTCGACGACACCGAGTGGGCCGCGTTCCGCCAGCGACTCGGCGAACAGTTGGCCCTGCGGTACCCCATCGACGACGGACTCGTCGCCTTCGCGTTCCGGCGGGTGTTCGTGGTGGCGACGAAGGCGGATGGCTAACCTGTTTCCATGCGGCTACCGGTGGTGCCAAGAGGTTTCGATGGCTGACGCCGACGACGTCCGCCGGCTCGCGTTGGCTCTGCCGCAGGTGGTCGAGATCGACAGCGACGGCTTCGACTTCCGGGTCGCCGGCAAGGGCTTCGTCTGGTCCTATCCGGAGCGTGAGCCAGGCCGGCCCCGGGTCATCCGCACCGACATCGCCGTGCTCTACGTCGGCGACGAGGCGGAGAAGCAGGCCCTGCTGCTCGGCGAGCCCGACCTGTTCTTCACCACCCCCGGCTACGACGGCCTGCCGATGGTGATGCTCCGGCTGGAGCGCGTCGACGCCGACCGGCTCGCCGAGCTGGTCACCGACGCCTGGCGGATGCGCGCCCCGGAACAGCTCGCGGCGTACGTCGACGACGACGCCGATGCGGCCGGAGCTAGCCGTTCGCCGGCCGCAGCTGCTCGAAGCGAAACTCGCTGATGAAGCAGTCCCTCGGCTGGCCCACCGCGAACAGCACGCAGTCGATCACCGAGCTCGCGGTGAGGTCGCTGGTCGCGTCTCTCGGGCCGACCTGCACGAAGTCCGGTGGGAAGAGGGAGATCACCCGGATTCCTTCCGGCCGTAGCCGATGGGACAGGATGCCGGCGAGCCCGGCCTGGGCGTGCTTGGCCGCGTAGAAGGCCGGGTGGGCGTCTGACCGGTGATGCCCGGCCGTGCCGCAGGCGGAGATCAGGTTGACGATGTCCGGGCGGGCGGAGCGGCGCAGCAGCGGCAGCAGATGCTTGGTCAGCAGCAGGGTGCCGGTGGCCGCGCCGGAGATTGCGTCGACGATGTCGGAGTCCGGCACCTCGCCGAGGTCGGCGCCGGCCAGGTAGCCGGCACCGTTGTTGATCAGAACATCGACCCGACCGGACCGGTCGGTGAGCGCTGCGGCGAACGCGCGTACCGACGCCGGCTCGGCCAGGTCGCAGCGGTACGCGTCGGCGCGGCCCGGACCACGACGGCGGATCTGATCGGCGACCTGCTCGGCCGCGGCGAGATCGCGGGCCGACAGGTGGACGTGCGCGCCCCGTGCGGCGAAGGCCTCGGCGAGCAGTCGTCCGGTGTCGCGGGCGGCACCGCTGACCGCCACCTGTAGTCCGTCGAGTTGCATGGCGCACAGCAGAGCACGTCAACCGTGGTTGAGGTCAACGGCGCCGCTAACATCCAGTGGATGCGCGAGATGGTGACCCGGCTGTTCGTCGTGACGGCGATCGCGGAGGCGTGTTCCTGGGCGGGCCTGCTGGCCGGGATGGCGGTCAAGTACGGGCCGCCCGGCAACGAACTCGGCGTGCAGATCTTCGGGCCGATCC
The DNA here is from genome assembly GCF_048060115.1 of Micromonospora sp. LOL_023. Lineage (NCBI taxonomy): Bacteria > Bacillati > Actinomycetota > Actinomycetes > Micromonosporales > Micromonosporaceae > Micromonospora > Micromonospora sp. LOL_023. The sequence goes on along the minus strand of NZ_JBHMIM010000002.1, from coordinate 120,384 downwards.
ACGGGGCGCTCTTCACCGCGTACGGACTGCTCGCGTTGGCCGTGGCCTGGGTGCACCGGTGGCGGGTGCCGGTCACCGTCCTGGCGTTGGTCTGCGCGGTGCCGCCGTTCGCCACGCTCGCCTTCGAGCGGTGGGCCCGCCGGCGCGGCATGCTCGCCAGTGTCAGATCAGGCAGCCAGGGCCAGGAAGATGGGTCAGCTGTCCAGGGCGACGGTGACCGTGACCCGGCCCCGGTCGTCGCGTCGGGCGACGGCGTGCCCGGGGCGGTCGACGCCGTCGAGGTGCAGTGAGACCGGTCCGCCGTCGCCCAGGAAGTTGCGCCACCAGTTCTTGGCCTCTGGAAGTCTTACACCGATGACGACGGTGCCGGCGGTGCGGCGGTAGCCGACCGGGGTGCTGAACGTGCGGCCAGAGCGGCGCCCGGTGTAGGTGATGACCGTCAGGTGCCGTTGGACCAGCCGGCCCCACCGGGGCGACGAACGCAACGTCAGAACGCAGGTGTTGAATCTGCCCACGAACTGCCTCGGCAACGACCCTTGACCGCCCACTTGACCTCCATCGCACCAGGACCGCGTCGCGGCTCAACGTAGCAGGGCACGTCGAGGTGGGGCGCTGACCTCACTGCATCGCGGTCGCAGGCGGGTGCGCAGGGGACGCCGGGCAGACGAAGACATACAACGAATAGCCCCGACCGATGAGTACGTCGACCGGATTCATCGGGGCACCGGCGGCTTCACCGGTGGCCCGCCACCGCTGGCTGCCGGTGCGTTCACCCGAGTCGGCGGTCAGCAGCAACGCCATCGGCGTGCCGCACGCGGTGCAGTCCACCGGCTGCCAGTCCGACAGCGACCAGTTGGCGAAACCGCCGACCTTCCAGCCCGGGGCCAGCGAGAAGTCGTTCTGGAAACTGTGACCAGACTGCTTTTCCCAGGCGTACAGCCGCGTTTTGAGGTTCTCCGGCAGCAGGTCGACGTACTGGTGCTCCCGGACCGGCTCGGGGTGCACCACGCACGGCGTCGGCAGATAGTTCTCGTTCACCACCACCGGCTCGGGTGCCGAGTCCAGCTGGCCGTGGATGTCGGCGACCCGCCGCCAGCGCAGCTCGACCCGAGGGTTGTACCCGGCGTCCGGATGATCCAGCGGACACCAGAGCACCTGGAGCAGGTCGGCGTCCGGCGGCCCCCCGAGGTCCGGGACGTCACGCCGGTACAACTGGGCCACCGGCACCAACGCGATCGGCTGCTTCGCCAAAGCCAACGGCTCGGTGTAGTCGAACTCCGGCACCTCGGCCTGCTCGGCCTCGGTCAACGTGTACTTCTGCCCGGTGGCCGCCGCGCGGACCTTCGCCGCCGTATAGACCCGGCGCGTCCGGCGGACCGTGTCGGGCGTCAACAACTGGTCGACGTAGTGGTCCTGGTCGGTGCAGTATGGCCAGGGCTCGCCGGCCGGCCAGCGCAGCGGCCCGCCGACGGAGCTGACGTCGACGCCCGGATCACCCGGCCGGGGGTGCAGCCGGGTCGCGGTCGCCGCATGCTCCCGCAACTCGGGAAAGAGCTCCTCGATGTCCACCGGCGGTGGCGATGTCACGGGAATGGACGCTTGCGCCAACTCGTACTCCAAACCACCCGGCCTGCTTCTCGTACTTCTCGCACTTCTCGTACGCGAGGATCGAACCTACCCGAGTACCTCTGCCTGGTAAGCGGTACAGCCTGGCTGAGGAGGATCCGCGATGCCGAAGTTCTTGACAATCGGGTACGGCGATCAGGCCGGCTACGACAGCACCGCTCCGGCTGTCCGCGACGAGGCACACGCCCACGACGCGCGGCTACAGGCGGCGGGTGTCGAGATGGGTGTCGCCGGCCCGCCGGTGCGGGTGCGCAACCACGATGCCGCCGGTGTGACCGTCGAGCCCGGTTCCTTCATGGCTGCGGCCCTGCCGGTCGCGGGCTTTGCGATCATCGAAGCCGAGACCCTGGACGAGGCAATTGATCTCGCGGCGAAGGCGCCATGTGCCGTCGCGCAGGGCGTCGTCGAAGTGTGGCCGTTGCAGCAAGCGTAATAGCGAACCAACTACCGGGCCGACCCGGTCGACGGCTCGACGACGGCGCCCTCGCCCGGCATCCCCGACTCCCTGAGCTGGGGATCTCGCACCCCACGGGGCCATTCGCGGAAGCGCCGGAACACCATCGGTACGCCTTGGGCGACGGACAGGTCCGCGCTGTCCATCACCTGGATGTGCAGATGCGGCTGAGTCGAGTTGCCGGAGTTGCCGCACTCGGCGATCGGCTGTCCGGCCACCACCCGATCGCCGGCCGCGACCCGGACCGACCCGGACCGCAGATGCACCAGGGCGACGAACCCGCCACCACCGGGCAGCGCGATGATCAGATGGTTGCCGGCGATCGCCGGTACGCCTTGGCGCAGCCGGGACACCTGACCCAGGGCGTACGGCACCAGCGCCAGCTGGGAACGCCGCGCGACGTGGTCGTCCTCGCCGTCGTGGGCGACCACGACGACCCCGTCGGCCGGGGCCAGGATCGGCCGACCGTAGGCGAAGAACCGCTGCGCGGGCTCGGTGGCGAGCATGCTCCGCCAGTCCCGGTGAGTCGCGGTACGGCGGCGGTCGTCGACCCCGATGAAGTCGATGGCGTACCGCTCGCCCAACAGGTCGGTGCCGTGACTGGGGACGCGTCGGGCCGGGCTGTTGCGCGCCAACCAGCGGCCGGTGAACGGCAACGACAGCACGACCGCTCCGGTCGCCGAATGTGGTGTTGTCGGCTGCTGCGGACCTTCGTCCATGTGAACAGCCTAGGCCGGATCACCTCTGGTCGATGACCCGGACGATGCGCCGGTCCGGGACGATCCAGAGGACCGCCACCCCGACGAAGCAGGCCAACGCGATCCCGACGCCGACCGGCCGCCCAGGTCGATTGTGAGCGCGCTGAGGATCCCGAACGACGTACAGCGGTGGTGGGTTCAGCTCCGGATCGGCCTGGTCACCTGTTTCGCCACGCACGACGGGATGCCCGCGGTCGCGCCGGCCGCCCGCTGCCGGTAGACGCTGGGTGGCACCCCGATGAGCTCGGTGAAGCGGGTGCTGAAGGTGCCCAGCGACGCGCAACCGACCGCGAAGCAGACCTCGGTGACGCTCAGATCACCCCGGCGCAGCAGCGCCATCGCCCGCTCGACCCGCCGGGTCATCAGGTAGGCGTACGGCGACTCGCCGTACGCCGCCCGGAACTCTCGGCTCAGGTGCCCGGCCGACATGTTCACGCCACGGGCCAGCGCCTCGACGTTGAGCGGCTGCGCGTACTCCCGGTCCATCCGGTCGCGGACCCGGCGCAGCAGCGCGAGATCGCGCAGCCGGGCCGCCGGGTCGGCTCTGCTGCTCACCTGCGCGATCGTGCCACGGCACGGCGCCGTTGCCCAGTGGCCGCCGGACCTGCCGTTGCGTCGGCCCGTCACCGGCCGACGTAGGCGGCGAGGTGCTCGCCGGTGAGCGTCGAGCGGGCCTCGACAAGATCCGCCGGGGTGCCCTCGAAGACGACTCGGCCGCCGTCGTGGCCGGCACCTGGGCCGAGGTCGATGATCCAGTCGGCGTGCGCCATCACCGCCTGGTGGTGCTCGATGACGATGACCGACTTGCCGGAGTCGACCAGCCGGTCGAGCAGGCCGAGTAGTTGCTCGACGTCGGCCAGGTGCAGGCCGGTGGTCGGCTCGTCGAGGACGTACACCCCGCCGTTGGCCGCCATGTGGGTGGCCAACTTCAGCCGCTGCCGCTCACCGCCGGAGAGCGTGGTGAGTGGCTGGCCGAGGCTGAGGTAGCCCAGCCCGACGTCGGCGAGCCGGCGCAGAATGTTGTGCGCGGCCGGCGTACGGGCGTCACCGGCGCCGAAGAACGCCTCTGCCTCGGTCACCGACATGGCGAGCACCTCGCTGATGTCCCGCCCGCCGAACCGGTACTCCAGCACCGACGCCTGGAACCGTTTGCCTTCGCACTCCTCGCAGACCGAGGCGACACCGGCCATCATCGCCAGGTCGGTGAAGATGACCCCGGCACCGTTGCAAGTCGGGCAGGCGCCCTCGGAGTTGGCGCTGAACAACGCCGGCTTCACCCCGTTGGCCTTCGCGAACGCCTTGCGGATCGGTTCGAGCAGACCGGTGTACGTCGCCGGGTTGCTGCGCCGGGATCCGCGAATCGCCGTCTGGTCGATCGACACGACGTCGGCGCCGGCCGGGATCGAGCCGTGCACCAGGGAACTCTTGCCGGAGCCGGCGACGCCGGTGAGCACCACCAGCACCCCGAGCGGGATGTCGACATCGACATCCTGCAGGTTGTTCGCGTTCGCGCCCCGGATCTGCAGGGCGCCGGTCGCCGTACGCACCTTGTCCTTGAGGGTGGCCCGGTCGTCGAGGTGCCGGCCGGTCAGCGTGCCGCTGGACCGCAGCCCTTCGACGGTGCCTTCGAACACCACCTCGCCGCCGGCCGTCCCGGCACCGGGACCGAGATCGACGACGTGGTCGGCGATTGCGATCGCCTCCGGCTTGTGCTCGACGACCAGCACCGTGTTGCCCTTGTCGCGCAGCCGCAGCAGCAGGTCGTTCATCCGGGCGATGTCGTGCGGGTGCAGCCCGATCGTCGGCTCGTCGAAGACGTACGTGACGTCGGTCAGCGACGACCCCAGGTGGCGGATCATCTTGGTGCGCTGTGCCTCGCCACCGGACAGGGTGCCGGACGGGCGGTTCAGGCTGAGATAGCCGAGCCCGATCTCGACGAACGAGTCCAGGGTGTGCGTCAGCGCTGTCAGCAGCGGTGCCACCGACGGCTCGGCCAGGCCGCGTACCCAGTCGGCGAGGTCGCTGATCTGCATGGCGCACGCGTCGGCGATGTTGATCCCGTTGATCTTCGACGAGCGGGCGGCCTCGGCGAGCCGGGTGCCGTCGCACTCCGGGCAGGTGGCGAAGGTGATCGCCCGCTCCACGAACGCCCGGATGTGCGGCTGCATCGCGTCGACGTCCTTGGACAGGTACGACTTCTGGATCCGGGGGATCAGGCCCTCGTACGTCACGTTGATGTTGTCGACCTTGATCCGGGTCGGCTCCTTGTACAGCAGGTCGTGCAGCTGCGCCTTGGTGAACCTGCGGATCGGCTTGTCCGGGTCGAAGAAGCCACAGCCGGCGAAGATCCGGCCGTACCAGCCGTCGACGCTGTAACCGGGAATCGTCAGGGCACCCTCGTTGAGCGACTTGCTGTCGTCGTACAACGCGGTCAGGTCGAAGTCGCTGACCGACCCGCGGCCCTCGCACCGCGGACACATCCCGCCGGTACGGGTGAAGGTCGCCTTCTCCGTTTTGCTGCTGGCACCACGCTCGACGGTGATCGCGCCACTGGCCCGCACCGACGGCACATTGAACGAGAACGCCCCGGGCGGGCCGATCTGTGGCTGCCCGAGCCGGCTGAACAGGATCCGCAGCATCGCGTTGGCGTCGGTGGCGGTGCCGACCGTGGACCGGGCGTCACCGCCCATCCGTTCCTGGTCGACGATGATCGCGGTCGTCAACCCTTCGAGTACGTCGACATCGGGCCGGGCCAACGTCGGCATGAAACCCTGCACGAAGCTGCTGTACGTCTCGTTGATCATCCGCTGCGACTCGGCGGCGATCGTCGCGAACACCAGCGAACTCTTGCCCGATCCGGAGACCCCGGTGAAGACCGTCAGCCGCCGCTTCGGCAGCTCGACGCTGACATCCTTGAGGTTGTTCTCCCGGGCGCCATGCACCCGGATCAGATCGTGCCGGTCGGCCGCATGCAGCGCAGCCGACTGCGGGTCCGTCCTCGGTGCCATGCTCATCGATCTCCATCCGGGCTGTCTCACGGGTGCCGCGCTGACTCATGGTGCCGTCCACACCGGCGGTCGTGGGCAGCGCCTGCCGACACTAGCGGTGACCGCCGACGTTTTCAGGCCCGTTGCTGGATGCGGATCAGGTTGCCGGCGGGGTCGCGTACGGCGCAGTCACGCACCCCGTACGGCTGATCGGTCGGCTCCTGGACGATGTCGGCGTCGCCCGCCTGCAGCTTGTCGAAGGTGCCGGCCAGATCGGCCGTGGCCAGCAGAACACTGGCGTAGGTGCCCTTGGCCATCATCTCGGTGATGGTGCGACGCTCGTCGTCGGTGATGCCCGGGTCGGCTGCCGGCGGGTGCAGGACCACCGAGACGCCGGGCTGGCTGGTGGAGCCGATGGTGATCCAGCGCATCCCTTCGTATCCGACGTCGTTGCGGACCTCGAAGCCGAGCATGTCGCGGTAGAAGGCCAGCGAGGCCTCCGGGTCGGTGTGCGGCAGGAAACTGGCGTGAATGGTGATGTCCATGCAGCTCAGGCTAGTTGCGGCGGACAGACCCGCGCTTCTTGATTCCTGATCGGTCAGGCCCGCTGGCATTCCTGGTCGGTCAGGCCCGCTGACCGGCGTCAGGACGAGCCGGGCAGCATGGCGGGCGCGCCGACGCAGCCGCAGCACAGCACCCCGATCACGACCAGGGCGACCAGCGCGATCAGGTAGTTCGACCACATCCCGAACTTCGTCACGTCGGTGCCGTACCCGTCGTGGACCCGGTTCCGCCAGCCACCGAACCGGAACGACAGCGGATGCGCCGCGCCGGGATGGGCGACGACGGTCGTGGTGATCACCGGCAGGCCCATGACGTCGGTGTACCGGACGTCGCGCTGCCCCGCCGGCACCACCACGTGCCAGGTGCCCTCACCCGGGATCGGGACGTCTCGACCATCGACCTTGAACCTGCCGCCCGTGGTCGCCGGCACGAGATACGGCCCGCGGTTGACCGAGACCACCAGCACGGCACAGCCCGCCGGCGGCGTTACCGGATGCGGGTAGGCGACCAGCAGGGACACCGCACCGGGACCGGGCATCGGCGGGAAGCCGGGATGAGGGGGGTACGACACCACCACATCCTGGCACGCGCCGGCGCATCGATGCGCTGCCTGGGGACGCCGCCCGTAGGGGGCATCGCCTGGGGCCGACAGCGCAAGCGGGCGACCTCTGCGACGTGAAATGGGCGATCGAGCTACCTCTGTTTTCGCTATCATTCCCTATATGCATCTGAAATTTGGATGATAGGGAAGTAAGCGGTAGTTTGATGAGCATGGACTTGCTGGGACGCATCGACCCGCACCGGTGGGGTCGGCGATGAACGCGATCTACCGGTCCGAGGACGCCCACCGCGCTGTCGAGCAGCGGTACCGGACACTTCTGCGGCGCTGGCCGGTGCCGGCGACCGAATCGACGGTCTCCACCCGGTACGGCGACACGTTCGTCATCGTGAGTGGTCCCCGGGACGCCCCGCCGGTCGTCCTGCTGCACGGCGGCAGCTTCAACTCGGCGGCGTGGACAGGTGACGTCGCGACCTGGGCGCAGACCCACCGGGTGTACGCCGTGGACGTCATCGGTGAACCCGGACTCAGCGCACCGTCGCGACCTCCGCTCACCTCCGGCTGCTACGCCGAGTGGCTCGACGACGTGCTGGGCGCATTCGACATCGGTCAGTCGGCGTTCGTCGGTACCTCGCTGGGCGGCTGGCTGGCGCTCGACTACGCGCTGCGCCGACCGGAGCGGATCACCCGGCTCGCGTTGCTCGTACCCGGTGGCATCGGCCGCCAGAAGAACGGCGCGGTCATCGCGGCGCTCTTCCTCCTGCCGTTCGGGGCGTGGGGTCGGCGCGCCGCCGTCCGACTCGTACTCGGCCCGCCGCCGGCGGTGTCCGCCGTCGCAGCGGAGTCGGCGGAGCTGGCCGACTTCCTGCTGCTCATCCAGCGGAGCTACCGTCGACGCCGCGACCGGCTACCGATCTTCAGCGACGACCGACTGCGCCGCCTCGACGTGCCGCTGCTGGTCGTCGCCGGAGCGAAGGACCGGCTGCTGGACTCCCGGCAGACCGCCCGCCGGGTGCGACGACTGCTGCCGCGAGCGACCGTCGTCCTGCTGCCCGACACCGGGCACATCCCCATCGGCTACACCCGGACCGTCCAGCGGTTCCTGATCGGCGAGGACGCGCGCCAGGCAGGTGGATGATCGGGAATCGGCGGCGGTAGGCTGCGGAATCCGGTCCGGGACCGCGACGGAGGGATTGCCTTGCGTACGGATTTCGTCGTCCTCTTCGAACGGGCCGGCCGGCAGTTCTGCGACCTCGTCGCGCAGGTCGGTGACGGCCAGTGGAGCGCTCGGACGCCGTGCTCCGAATGGGACGTGCGAGCGCTGGTCGACCACGTGGTCCGCGGCAACGTCGCGGTGGTCCCGGTGCTCTGGTGCACAGCTGGGATCTGGCCCAGGCGATCGGCGTCGAGGACACCCTCGACCCGGTGATGGTCGAAGCCGCCCACGCGTTCGTCGAACCGGTGGCGGACTCCCTGCCGACGGGGTACTTCGCGACCGCACCGCAGCTGGGGGCGGACCCGGACCGCCAGACCCAACTGCTCGCCCTGCTGGGCCGGGACGCGCGGGCGTGGAACCGGCCCCGGTAGCCGTGGGAGGGACGCTGTGCCCTCAGCGCCGAACGGGCAACAGGTAGGAGCCGGCCCTGCCCGCCGTGAGGTTGGATAGAAAGCCGACCCGACCCCATTGGCGAACCTCAGCCCATGACGGGCCGGGACCCAATGATCGTCGAGCAAGGACACCGACCGGCGCTACAGGGACAACCGTCGGCTGCCGATGATGCCGTACAGCCGGCTCACGCTCAGCAGCCCGTCCGGGTTTCTCATGGTGTGCGACTTCTCTCGATCAGACGCAGCCGGCGTTCTCGCCGGTGCCCTCGCCGCGATGCGGTAGCCAGGTTCTGGTTCGGTCCCACCACTACAGAGCCGGTCGACACCGCATCGGCGGGACGTAGATCTCCGGGATCTCATTCATGATCCGCTGTACGGTCTCGGCAACGTCCAATGCCGTCGTGTCGATGCCGATGTAGCGGTAGCCGGCGTCGGATGCCTCGCGGATGGTCCGATCTTCCGGGATCAGATCGACCCGGTCACGCCACTGCTGTGTCGTCCGCTTCGCCCGGGTGAGCCGGCGCTGGTCGCGTACGGCTCGGTCGACCAGCAACTCGACCAGGAACACCGCCGTCTGGGGCGGCAGGAGCTGCCGGAACGCGCGATAGTCGTCGTAGTCGCGCAGGAAGCTGCCGGTGAGGACATTGACATAGCCGGCAGCCCAGAAGTTCGTCACCAGAGCTGCGATGTTGCGTCGGAGCAGATCGAAGAACCCGTCGTCCATTGGGCACGGGTTGGTCTGCCCGATGTCCTCTGCGTCGACCCGCGTGCCGTCAGTCGTGCAGGGGAGCAGCGCACGCAGGATCGTCGATTTGCCGGCGCCCTCCTCGCCGGTGACGAGGACGATGTTGTTGACCGCCGGGGCAGCCGGATCCGCTGATCGCTGCCTGGCCGGCAGGGGCGTCATCGGCGTACCTGGTCGGGGAGGGGCTCGCGGCGGGCCAGCCACTGCGCCGGGATCCCGCCCGGTCCGGAGCCGGTGTACGCGGCCACGACGCCACCGACGATCGCTGCGGTCGTGTCGACGTCACCGCCGGCCTCGATACAGGCGTGGATCGCCGCCGGGTAGTCGGCGAGCCGGGTGGCGGCGACCCACAACGCGAACGGAACGGTGTCGAAGGCCAGCACCTGCGACCCGTTGCCCAACTCGTACGCGGCCTCGGCGACGCTGACCCCCAGCAACCGTTTGGCCCGGACGATCCTCGCGTGCAGTCGGCCGTCGATCAGGTGGGCCAGCACCACGTCGAGCAGTTCGGCCGGCTCGGGCCGCGACCGGGTCAGCCGGGACCAGCCGGCTTCCGCCGCTGCGACGGCGACCGCCGCCGCGCCCAGGATCGCTTCGGGGTGGGCGTGGGTGACTTCCGCCGAACGCCAGGCCAGCAGAGCGGCGGTCCGGTTGTCGCCGGCGTGGAAGGCGCCGAGCGGGGCGACCCGCATCGCCGCGCCGTTGCCCATCGACCCCTGGCCGTCGAACGCCGCTGCGGCGGCCTCCCGCCAGGCGACACCCTGCCGGATCTGGCGCAGCAGGACCACCGCGCCGGCACCGTAGCCACGGTACGGCTCGAAGTGCTCGGCGAACCGGGCCGCCAGGTGGTCCTGGTCGATGCGGTCGTGCTCGCGCAACTCGGCGACGATCGAGCAGGCCATCTCGGTGTCGTCGGTCCACGGCCAGGGCCCGGCCGGCGGATCCCCGTCGAGCAACGCGGCAAGACTGCTGCCGGGGACGAAGAACTGGGCGCCGAGGGCATCACCGACGGAAAGCCCGTCAAGACTGTCGTAGCAGAGGTCGAGCGACGTCATGTTGATGCAGACTCTGCCAGTTGCGGCGGCGGTCCGGTAGCCCTGGCTGTCATCCGGTGCCCGTGGTGGCACGTCGACGGTCACCCCAGGTTCCTTTCCCGTACGGCGATGAGCAGTCGGTCGACGGCGGCCCGGTCAGGTTGGTCTGGTAGCGCGGTGCCGGCCGCCGCGTCGTCGAGCTCGGCCAGCAGGTCCGCCGCCCAGCGGGTGACCGCCGCCCACGGCAGCTCGCCGCGCCGGACCGCCAGCAGCCGGTCCCGCAACGGTCCCACGTCGACCAGGACCTGCCCGGTGCGCAGCACATGCGCACCGGCGGTCAGCAGCCGGATCATGTGCATGGCCTGCTTGTGGTTGGTCTCGCCGGTGCGTTCCCGGCGGGCCGCCACCCGGTCGAGCTGGTCGCGGGCGTAGCCGCCGTACGTCTGGGCGAGTCGCGTCGACAGGAACGCCTGCCGGGCCGCCACCAGCTGCTCGCCGTCCTCGCGCAGCGTCTCGACCAGCGGGGACCAGAGCACCTCCAGGACGGTCGGGTTGCCCTGCAGCGCCAGGGTGCAGAAGCGTTCGAACTCCCAGGAGAACTGCTCCGGCGCCGGCCCGTCGAGGTGGGTGGGCGGTTTGTCCAGCTGCCAGAACGCTCGGGTCGGGGCCACGTACACGCCGCGCCGGTCGTAGTCGGAGTCCGGCCCGTGCAGCCCGTACGCCCGGGATCCGACGACGACGGCGAGTACGGTGTGCCGCTCGACGAGCTCAACCACGCTCGGCAGGGTACTCCCGCTCAATAGAGCTGAAGGTAGATATAGCGGGTGTCGCCAGGGCCGGGGCGGCTGTGGCCGTCGGCGCGCCAGCCACGCTCGGCGTAGAAGCGCTGGGCCCGAACGTTGTGTTCCCACGCCTCCAGCACCCCACCGGTCCGACGGGTCCGCCGCAGGTACGCGATGAATGCGTCGTGCAGCAGCCCGCCGATCCCCCGACCCCAGCAGTCGGGAAGTACGTGGATCTGGTGCAGTTGGCCGACATGGGCCGGGTCGACGTGACCGGCGGCGGCGGGTCCCATCGCCGCGCAGCCGACGATCCGGCCATCGAGGACAGCGGCGACGGTGAACAGCTGCGGCGAGGTGACCGCGTTCGCCCAGGCGGCACGGCGTTCGGCGTACGCCTCGGGCGACGACAGCGACGGGTCGTCCGGGTCCAGCCCACCGGCCGCCGTGTAGTAGGCGGTGCGGGCCAGCGTGTGCACCTCGGTCAACTGATCGACATCGGCGAGAGTCGCCTCGCGTACGAGTGCCGGTGCGGGCTGGCGGTGGGGAAGGTCGACACCGTCAGGCGAGGTCATCCGGTGTCTTCTCTGGTCAGTCGGCGAAGGTGAGGCCGCGTTCGGCCAGTGCGGTGGCCAGGATGCCGACGGCCTTCTGACCGACTCCGTGCATGGCGCTGTTGGCGGGTCGTCCGATTGGCGGCAGGTCACGGCAGATGGCGAGTGCTCATCCGCCATGGTAGCGAGGCCGCGGCATTGCTGTGAGCCACTGGCCGACGGTGGAGAAGTCGGCATCGGTGAGGCCGAGCTGCGGGTCGACGCGGTGCAGTAGCGCCCTGCCGGGGTGATGCACTGCGACCCAGTGTCGGTCCAGGTCGGTGATCTCGTCGTCGAGCCAGACGAAGGTGCGCCCGGCCGCCCACCTGGTGAGGAACGCCGTCTTCCAGTGCACGCCACGCGGCGGCTCGTCGTCGGAGTCCGGCCACGGGACGACCGGCAGCTCAGGCAGGCCGAGTAGCGGCGAGATCACGTCGTTCGCCTCGGCCAGCCAGGTGGTCGCCCAGACGAGTTGGCAGTCGAGCGCCAGCAGCCGGCGGCCGTCGTCCGGATCGACCCGCTCCAGCAGCGGATTGCCGATCGAGTCACGATGAGCCGCACGGTGGGGCGAAGGTGACCGGCCGGTCGTGCGAGCGGCGAAGGGAATCAGCACTCCGTCGACGTCGAGGAAGACGTACGGGCGGTCGGCGGGCACGGGTGTCGGTCGTCGGAGGGGGTAGGCCGGTCGGGTCAGCGGCCGGACACCGTGGTGAGGAACGCCGTCCATGCGCCGGCGGGGAAGAGCAGCGCCGGGCCGTGCGGGTCCTTCGAGTCGCGTACGCCGATCGTGCCGCCGGCTAGCGCGGCCACCTCGACGCAGTTCGAGCCGCTGGCGCTGCTGCGGCTGCTTTTGCGCCAGTGAACGCGGGACAGTTCTGGTGCGGTCATCCCGCGTCTCCTCTGGCCGGTCGGGGTCAGTCGGGAAGCTCCTCTGCCGCCCGAGCCAGGAACCTGCCGGACTCGTCCGGGTCCATGGCCTTGGCGCGGAGGTGGTCGAACATGAGCTTATATCGCGCCACGTGGGCATCCTCCTCCAGCAGCAGGGTGTTCGCATCGTTCTCGATGTAGACGATGGGCGGGTCGAGGATCGGGTCGGCGTAGCCGAGGATGGTGAACGGGCCGGCCATGGCGGCGTGGGCGCCCGCCCCGAACGGCACGATCTGCAGCTCGATCGACGGCTGGGCGCAGGCATCGATGAGCCGGGTGAGCTGAGTGCGCATCACCTTCGGGCCACCGACGACCCGGCGGATCGCCGCCTCGTCGAGGACGATCCAGAGTCTCGGCGGCACATCCCGCGACAGCAGCGACTTGCGGGCGAGCCGGGCGGCGACCCGCCGGTCGATCTCGTCCGCGTCGGCGGTGCTGCGGCCGGCGTGGATGATGGCGCGGGCGTACTCCTCGGTCTGCAACAGTCCCGGCACGTACAGGCACTCGAAGCTGCTGATCGCGGTGGCCTCCGCCTCGAAGCCGACGTAGTCGTCGGGCAGTACGTCGCCGTACGCGCTCCACCAGCCCTTCTGCCGGGCCTGCTTGGCGAGCGCGGTCAACGACTCGCGGTCCTCGTCGGACGCCTCGTAAAGGCCCAGCATTTGCTCGGTGTCCTTGAGCGTTATCCGTGAGTGGCCGTGTTCGAGCCGGATGACCTTGGTGCGGTGCCAGCCCAAGCGGCGGGCGACCTCCTCGGCGGTCAGACCGGCCGAGTCGCGGAGCCGACGTCCGTACTCGATCGGGCTGACCTGTCCGAACCGGCGCGGGCCGCCGTCGCGCACGCCCTCGGACCCGACACCGGCCCGGCCGGGCACGCCGAAGCGCTGGTCAACCGCTACCTCAACGAGCGCGAGCGCCGCCGGCCGGTGGCGCAGACCAACGGCAGCGGCGACGGTCCGGGTGGGATCGGCAACCTGCCGGACTGGTTGCGGCACGATCGGCGTGGCCGGTACACGCTGCATCTGACCTTCGCCGCCGTCGACTTCGACACCGCGCGGGAGCAGGCCGTCGGGCGGCCGGGCTCGGCGGGCTCTGCTGGGGCGACGGCGACGCCGACAGTGCCGGCACCGGCGACGCTGACGGCGCACTGCCGTGACCGGCACCCCGGTCACGCCGCCGTACCCCCGGGTCGCGCCGTGCCGGCACTGCGGCCGGCCGGTGCTGCGCGACAACGACGGCGTCTGGATCCACGCCGACCTGTCGTACGTCTGCCGCGATCGGTGGGGTGGCATCACGGCCACCACCGCCGCACCCGAACCACCCGCCTGGTACGTCCAGCAACACTCTTCCGACCTGATCCCCTGAGGGGATTTTGATCCCGCTAGGGGATCACGCTCGAAGAGATGTCGGTGTCAGCGGTGGCCGGTAAGGGAAGTGGTGGGCAAGAGCTCACCGGTACGGGTCGCGGCCCGGCCCGCGTACGGCTGCGGTCGCGGCCTGGGCGATCTCGGCTGCCGCTCCGGCCGGGAGATAGACCCGGGTGGTCGCGTTGCCGTGTGGGGTCAGCAGGTCGGCGCGGGTCAGCGCCTGGATGTCGCGGATGGCCTGGTCGCGGCTGAGACCTTCGTCCTGTTGATACGTGGTCCGCCGTAGCTCGCCGGCGGCGGCGGCGTAGAGCGCCGAGACGACCCGTTCGGGCAGGCCCTGCTGCTCGGTGAGGCGTTCCAGATCCGTCCACAGTCGAACTGTCCACTCGTGGCGTCGTTTCACCCGTTGCGCCTGCCGATGATGCGCCGCCAGCACGAACCGCAGCCAGGGGTGGGCGTCGCGGTCGGGTTGGAAGCTGCCGTCCTGGGCGGATTGGAGTGCCGCGTAGTACTGGACGGTGTTGATCTGCTCGCCCAGCCACTCCTCGATCGAGGAGAACTCGGCGGCGAGTTCCCCGGTGCGGGCGAGCACCAGGGTGTGCAGGGCACGGGCGGTCCGGCCGTTGCCGTCGCGCCAGGGGTGGATGCCGACGAGGTTCAGGTGTGCCATCGCCGCTCGCGCGTACGCCGGCGCGTCGAGGTCGCCGTGGCGGAGCCATTCGGCCAGTTCGCCCATCAGCCCGGGGACCCGCTCCGCGTCCGGGCCGGTGTACACGGGCTCCAGCGGATCGGCACTGGTCACGAAGATCCCGCCGGTCCGGTAACGGCCGGGCCATCTCGCCGGCTGATACTTGGTGATCATGAAATGCAAGGTCGAGAGCAGCGTCTGCGAGTATTCGAAGAAGTCCAACCCAGGCGTCTGCTGCACGTACGTCATCGCGTCGCGGTAGCCGACGACCGCCTGGCGGACCTCGTCGCTGGTCTCCGCCGACATGGGTGCCTGCTCGACGAGCGCGCGAGCGTCCGAACCGCTGATCGTGATGTGCTCGATGGTGTTCGAGCCCTGGATCGCGGCGGCGAACAGGCTGCGCCGCAGTTGGCCTGCCCAGCGTGGGGTGGCACGCAGCTGCAGCCGCAGGTCGGCCCGCATCTGGTCCAACTCGTGCAGCACCCGCCGGTCGGCGGCGTCGAGCCGTGGCATCGCGTAGAGCATGCCACCATGCTACAAGGGTGGTAGCATTTGCGGGTCAGGGTAGCCAGCCGGGGCGGACCAGGCCGGCCTCGTACGCGAACACGACCAGCTGGGCGCGGTCCCGGGCACCGAGCTTCACCATCGCCCGCGACACATGCGTCTTCGCCGTCGCCGGGCTGACCACCAGCCGGGCGGCGATCTCGTCGTTGGACAGCCCGGTGCCGACCAACGCCACCACCTCCCGCTCCCGCTCGGTCAGCTCCGCCAATCGCCGAGGTGCGGCCGGAGTCGCGGTGCGGGCGGCGAACTGCTCGATCACCCGCCGGGTCACGCTCGGCGACAACAGGCCGTCCCCGGCGGCCACCACCCGTACCCCCTGGATCAGCTCGGCCGGCTGCGTGTTCTTCACCAGGAACCCGGCCGCCCCGGCGCGCAGCGCCTCTCCGACGTACTCGTCCAGCTCGAACGTGGTCAGCACGACGATCCGTACCTGGGACAGCCGCGGGTCGGCGGCGATCTGCCGGGTCGCGGTCAGCCCGTCCACGCCGGGCATCCGGATGTCCATCAGCACGACGTCCGGGCTGGTCTGCCGGGCCAGCCGGACCGCCTGCGCGCCGTCGCCGGCCTCACCGACGACCTCGATGTCTCCCTCGGCAGCCAGCAACGCCCGGAACCCGGCCCGGACCAGCACCTGATCGTCGACCAGCAACACCCGGATCACGACGCGACCTCCTCCGGCGACGGTTCAGGATCAAGCGGCAGGATGGCCCGTACCCGCCAACCGCCGCTGCCGTCCGGCGCCGGACCGGCGGTCAACTCGCCGCCCAGCGCGGCGGCCCGCTCCCGCATCCCGGTGATGCCGTTACCCGCCGGGGCGGCCGCACCGGGGGCCGCTGCCGGCCCCGGCACATCGGTGCCGTCGTCGTCGACCTGGATCACCAACGCATCCTGCCGGTAGGTGATGGTGACGCTGGCGGCGGCACGCGGGCCGGCGTGCCGGCGGACGTTGGTCAACGCCTCCTGCACGATCCGGTACGCCGCCCGGTCCACGGCGGCGGGCAGCGGCCGGACCGTACCGGCGATCACGGTCCGGGTCGCCACGGCGGCGTCGTCGGTCAGCTCACCGAGGCGGTCCAGCCCCGGCGCGGGCGCGCGCGGCGCGGTCTCGCCGCTCGGGTACAGCGTGTTGAGCACCGTCTGTACCTCGCGCAGTGCCTCGGCGCTGGACTGCGCGATCGCGTCGAGCGCCGCGCGCGCCTGTTCCGGATCGCGGTCCATCAGGTGCAGACCGACCCCCGCCCGTACGTTGATCAGCGACAGATGATGCCCGAGTACGTCGTGCAGTTCGGCGGCGATCAGCAGCCGCTGCTCGGTGGCCCGGCGGCGTTGCCGCTCCTCGGCGAGCCGACGCTCCTCCAGGATGCCGTCGCGGATCTTGCCGGCGATGACCGTGCCGATCTCGGTGACCACGCCGGTGCCGGCCAACAGTGCCAACGCCAGCAACGCCTGCCGCAGCGTCGCACCGTCGACCAGCACCCAACTGGCGTACGACCCGGCGACGGCCGCTGCCACCAGCAATCGGTGACCGGCGGCCGTCGCCGCCGACGCGGCGATCATCAGCGCCAGCAACGTCACCCCGACCGGCAAACCCAGCAGGTGGTACGCCAGGGTCGCGGCGAGCACGATCAGGAAATTGCGCCTCGGGAACCGGTGCCGGTCGGCCAGCGCCAGCCCGCTGAACACCAGCAGCGCGTACCCGATGATCCCGACGCCGCCGGACTGCCAGCCGGCGGCGATCGCGGTGCCGACCGGCTGCACGATCGCGGTCAGCACCGCCAGGCCCGGTCCGGGCCGCGACGTCGCTTCAGCGTCAGGGCTCGATCGGCTCATGTGCGCACTGTAGGCCGGTCGGCGTGCAGGGCGGCAGCCCCGACGGAGGCAGCCCGGCGTACGCCCGGCGGAGTAGATCGGCCGGGCCGCTGCCCCGCGGGGAGCAGGCGCGGTGTCGTCGCCGCGCCGACGCGCCACCCCGGCGCGCGCCGACATGCTGTGGCACAAGCGAACCCCCAGTGAGGAGATCCAGCGATGAAGGCGATGACGCAGGACCGGTACGGCTCACCCGACGTCCTGAAGTTGTGCGACGTCGACACCCCGACCCCCGGCGACGGCGAGGTGCTGGTGCGGGTGCAGGCCAGCTCGGTCAACGCGTACGACTGGCACATCATGCGCGGCGACCCGTACGTGGCCCGGTTGTCGTTCGGGCTGCGCCGGCCCGACGTCAAGGTCCTGGGCCGGGACTTCGCCGGCCGGGTCGAGGCCGTCGGCCCGGGAGTGACCCGATTCCGCCCCGGTGACGAGGTGTACGGCGAAACTGCCGCGACGTTCGCCGAGTACGCGATCGTCGCCGCGGACCTGGTCGAGCCGAAGCCGGCGAACCTGAGCTTCGCGCAGGCGGCGGCGATCCCGCTGGCCGGCAACACCGCGCTCATCTGCCTGCGCGATGGCGCCCGACTGCGCGCGGGGCAGCATGTCCTGATCAACGGTGCCTCCGGCGGGGTGGGCCTGTTCGCCGTGCAGTTGGCCAAGGCGTTCGGGGCGCAGGTGACCGGGGTGTGCCGGGCCGGCAACGTGGATCTGGTGCGCTCGGCCGGCGCGGACCACATCGTCGACTACACCCGCGAGGACTTCACCCGTCCCGATGCGGTCCAGGCTGGCCACCGCTACGACGTGCTGCTCGACCTGGTCGGGAACCGGTCGCTGGCCGACTGCCGGCGGGTGCTTACCCGGGACGGGACGCTGGTGTTGTGCGGTGGCGGGGTGTCGACCGGCGGCAGCCTGCTCGGGCCGTTGGCGCTGTTCATCCGGGCCCGGATGGTGGCCGGCTTCGTCCGGCAGCGCATCGTCGCACCGATGGCGGTGCGCAGCCGGGCCAATCTGGCGACGCTGCGGGAGCTGGCCGAGGCCGGCAAGCTGACGCCGATGATCGACCGGACGTTCCAGTTGAGCGAGGCGGCCGCCGCCATCCGGTACGTCGAGACCGAACACGCCCGCGCGAAGGTCGTCGTGACCGTATGATCCTGCGCCGCGGGTCGGACGGGGCAGCGGCGGTCGACCAGCCGGCATATGGTCGGGATCCATGCGACGAGGACATGACGATGCGGATGCGTGAGCTGCTGGCCGAGGCGGTGGCGGCCGGCCAGGTGGACGGACTGCACGCGGCGGTGGTGGTGCGCGGCGGCCAGACCCTGCTGGAGCGTTACGGCACCGGTGAGGACTTCTCCTGGGAGCACCCGCTGGGGCCGGTCGGCTTCGGCCCGACGACGCTGCACGACCTGCGGTCGGTCAGCAAGAGCGTCACCTGTCTGCTGTACGGCATCGCGCTCGGCGACGGGCTGGTGCCGGCCCCGGCGGAGCCGCTGCTGGGCGGGTTTCCCGAGTACCCGGACCTGGCGGCCGACCCGGATCGGGCCAGGCTGACCGTCGAGCACGCGCTGACCATGTCGCTCGGGCTGCAGTGGCGCGAGGACATCCCGTACGACAGTCCGGCGAACGGCGAGATCGCCATGGAGTTGGCCCCGGACCGCTACCGGTACGTCCTGGAGCGGCCGATCGTCGGCCCGCCCGGTGAGAACTGGGTCTACTGCGGTGGTGCCACGGCGCTGCTCGGCAAGCTGATCGCCGACGGTGCCGGGCAGCCCTTGCCGGCGTACGGCCGGGAGAAGTTGTTCGCGCCGATCGGCGTCGAGCGGTTCCAGTGGATGACGGGCGAGGACGGGGTGGCCTCGCCCTCGTCCGGCCTGCGGCTCAGCCCGCGCAGCCTGGCCCGGATCGGCGAACTGGTGCTGGCGAACGGGGCCTGCAACGGCCGGCAGATCGTCCCGGCCAGCTGGATCAGCGACATGCTCCAGCCGCGGCTACCGACCAGTTGGGGGGCCGAGTACGGCTACCACTGGTATCTCGAAACAGTCGCCGACCATCGGATGGCATCGGCGATGGGCAACGGCGGTCAGCGGGTGATGATCCTGCCCGACCTCGACCTCGTGGTCGCCGTGACCGCCGGCAACTATGACGACCCCGAGCAGTGGCGTACCCCGGTGGCGGTGTTGGAGCAGGTCGTCCTGCCGGCTCTGGCCGCGAGTTGACTCGCGTTGGTCGACTGTTCACCTTGGGCCCGGCGGCCATCGAGCTAATGTGGATCGGGCTCTGCGGCACGGCGACAAGCGTCTCGTCCACGGCTGTGTCTTCCTCCGGGATCGAAGCTGCTGCCGCCGCGCCGCCGCCGCTACCGGAGGTGCACGAACGTTGCGTCGAGATCCGCTAACGGGCGCTACGGGCTGCTGACCTGAGTCGTCGGGCCCACCGGGTTTGCTTGGATGACCTTCGTCGACAAGGTCACCGGGACCGGTACGCACCGCCACGGTGCTCGACGGCCGTGACGGTGACCACGCGCTGCTCATCATCGATCTCGTACAGGACCCGGTAGTCGCCGCGTCGGCCGACCAGGCGCCTTCGTAGGGCGGGGGTGGAAGGGCCCAACGCTGCCGGGTCGTCCGGCCGCCAGCCGAACATAAGATCTGTCTTGACAAAAATAATCGTCGGTGAGATGTTGATCGGCATGTTGGACGTAGCGGTGATCGAAGACCCGGCCGCCGCCGAGGCCTCACTCGACCCGATCCGGGCCCGGCTCCTCGCCGAGCTGGCCGAACCCGCCTCGGCGACCATGCTCGCCGGCCGGGTCGGGCTGGCCCGGCAGAAGGTCAACTACCACCTGAAGGCGTTGGAGCAGCACGGCCTCATCGAGCTCGTCGAGCAGCGGCGCAAGGGCAACGTCACCGAGCGGGTCATGCAGGCCACCGCCGGTTCGTACGTGATCTCACCGGCCGCCCTCGCCACCGTCGCACCGGATCCGGCCCGCGCACCGGACCGGCTCTCCGCCCGCTGGCTGCTCGCCGTCGCCGCCCGCCTGGTCCGCGACGTCGGATCCCTGATCACCGGCGCGGACCGGGTGGACAAGCGGGTCGCCACCTTCGCGATCGACGGCGAGATCCGCTTCGCCTCGGCTGCCGACCGGGCCGCGTTCGCCGAGGAGTTGGCCAACACGGTCACCGCGCTCGTCGGCAGATACCACGATGAGACGACCCCCGGCGGCCGGCCGCACCGGCTGGTCGTCGCCCTGCACCCCAGCACCAGCACCAGCACCGACGAACCGCAGGAAGGCTGACCCGCGATGGGACACGAATTCGAGGTACGCAAGGAGATCGAGCTGCCGGCAACGCCGGAGCAGGTCTGGGACGCCATCGCCACCGGCCCCGGACTCGACTCCTGGTTCATGGGCCGCAGCGAGATCGAGCCACGCGAGGGCGGCACCACGCGACTCACCCTCGCCGGGCACACCGACGAGGCGACCATCGTCGGCTGGGAGCCGGGCAAGCGCTTCGCCGACCGGACCCCGACCGCCGACGACGGATCCTTCATGGCGACCGAGTACCTCATCGAGGGCCGCGACCATGGCAGCACGGTGCTGCGCATGGTGCAGAGCGGCGTGCTCGGCGACAACTGGGAGACCGAATACGAGGCGATGAAGGTCGGCTGGGACCTCTACCTGCGCACCCTCGCCGCGTACCTGCGGCACTTCCCGGGGCGGACCGCGACCCCGGTCACGGTCGTCCGACCGGGGGCCGGCGACCCGGAGCAGATCTGGCCGGCGGTCGCGGCGGCCCTCGGCGTGACCCACCCGATCGCCGAAGGCACGCCGGTGCGGCTCACCGTGCCCGGCACCGCGCCGATCGACGGCGTCGTCGACCTCAGTACGCCGTCGGCCTTCCTCGGCGTACGCACCGCCGGTGGGCTCTACCGCTTCATCCACTCCGGCCCGGAGCAGGGCAACGCGCTGTTCCTCAGCCACCACGTCTTCGACAGCGTCGCCGAGCCGGTCGACACCGAGCAGTCCTGGCAGCAGTGGCTGGACCAGCTTCCGATCTCCTGACCACCACCACCACCTATCCGAAAGGCTGTCACCAAGATGCGCAAGTTGATCGTCACCACGTTCCTCACCCTCGACGGGGTCATGCAGGCCCCTGGCGGCCCCGAGGAGGACGGCGGCGACTTCGCCCACGGCGGCTGGTCGGTGAACTACTGGGACGAGCTGATGGGCCAGGCCATGGGCCAGACCATGGGCGTCCCGTTCGACCTGGTGCTCGGCCGGCGTACGTACGACATCTTCGCCGCTCACTGGCCGAACGCCCCGGAGGAGGAGGCCAAGCCGCTCAACGACGCGACCAAGTACGTGGCCTCCCGCAGTCGGCCGACGTTGAGCTGGCGCAACTCGGTGCTGATCGACGGCGACGCGGCTGAGGGTGTCGCCGCGCTCAAGCGCGCCGACGGCCCCGAACTGCAGGTGCACGGCAGCAGCGATCTCCTGCAGACCCTGCTGCGGCACGGACTGGTCGACCAGTTCCGGACCTGGACCTTCCCGGTCTTGGTCGGCGGCGGAAAGCGGCTGTTCGGCGACGGCACCGTGCCCACCGCGCTGAAGCTGGTCGCCAACTCGGTCTCCACCACCGGCGTGGTGCTGAGCACCTACGAACCGGTCGGTGAGATCGCGACCGGCACCTTCGCCCTGGAGTGACCGCCGAAGCTCCGCACAGCGTCCGACGGCTCATCAGGCAGGCATCGGTCGAAGGATTACCACCGGCCCGAATCGGGAAAGGTCCGATCATGATGCAGCCTGCGGCCCCCGAGACGTACCCGCCGATGGATCCGACCGCACCGGTGCCGGACGACCCGGGGGAGCTGTCCCCGGACACTCCGGACACGCTGCCGCCGGCCCCGGTCGAGCCAGCGCCGATCCCCGAGACCCCGATCTTCGACGATCCGGACGGCGACCCGGAGCCGGTCTCCGAACCGGCCTGACCGCTCGGTCAGCTGCCCTTGGGGTGCCAGACGGTCTTGGTCTCCAGGAACGCCGTCATCCGCCGGGTGCCCGGGTCGGCACGCCAGTCGGTCGGCCCGTCGGCCGGGCGCAGCACCCGCTTGAGGTTGCCGGCGGCGGCCTGCTCCAGCTCGACGGCCAACTCCGGGTCGGTCACCCCGGTCAGGTCCAGCGCGTTGACGTCCAGGTGCGAGGCCAGCCACGGTGCCGTCTCGGCGACCGCGCCGGTCAGGATGTTCACCACCCCGGCGGGCAGGTCGCTGGTGGCCAGCACCTCGGCCAGGGTGACGGCGGCCAGCGGCCGGACCGGTGACGCCAGCACCACCGCGGTGTTGCCGCTGACGATCACCGGGGCGACGACGCTGACCAGGCCGAGCAGCGACGGCTGCGCCGGTGCGACGACGCCGACCACGCCGGTCGGCTCCGGCGCGGACAGGTTGAAGTACGGGCCGGCGACCGGGTTCGCACCGCCGTACACCTGGGAAAGTTTGTCCGGCCAGCCGGCGTACCAGACCCAGCGGTCGATCGCCGCGTCCACCTCGTCGGCCGGCTCGCCGAGCGCCACGAACTGCTCGCGCCGGCCCTCCAGCATCTCCGCGACCCGGTAGAGGATCTGACCCCGGTTGTACGCGGTCGCGCCCGACCAGCCCTTGACTGCGGCCCGGGCGGCGACCACCGCGTCGCGGGCGTCCTTGCGGGAGGCGAGTGCCACGTTGGAGTCCTGCACCTGGTACGTCCGTCCCGACTCGCTGCGCGGGAACTTCCCGCCGATGAACAGCTTGTACGTCTTGCGTACGGCCAACCGGGTGGCACCGGCCGAACTCGCCGCGCCGCCCGCCGTCACCTGAGCACCGTCAGACATCGAGGTACGCCTCCAGCCCGTGCCGGCCGCCCTCGCGGCCGTAGCCCGACTCCTTGTAGCCACCGAACGGCGACGTCGGATCGAACTTGTTGAACGTGTTCGCCCACACCACCCCGGCGCGCAGCCGGTCGGCGGCCCACAGGATCCGGGAACCCTTGTCCGACCAGATCCCGGCGGACAGCCCGTACGGCGTGTTGTTGGCCTTTGCGATGGCCTCGTCCGGGGTGCGGAAGGTCAGCACGGACAGCACCGGGCCGAAGATCTCCTCCCGGGCGATCCGGTGCGCCTGGCTGACCCCGGTGAAGATGGTCGGCGCGAACCAGAAGCCCTGCTCGGGCAGCTCGCACGGCGGGGACCAGGCCTGCGCGCCCTCGTCGGTGCCGGCAGCGGCCAGGGTGCGGATCCGGTGCAGCTGGGCGGCCGAGTTGATCGCCCCGACGTCGGTGTTCTTGTCCAACGGGTCGCCGACGCGCAGCCGCGCCATCCGCCGTTTCAGCGCGTCGAGCAGCGGCTCGGCGATCGACTCCTGGACCAGCAGCCGGGAGCCGGCGCAGCAGACGTGGCCCTGGTTGAAGAAGATGCCCTCGACGATGCCTTCGACGGCCTGGTCGATCGGGGCGTCGTCGAAGACGATGTTGGCGGCCTTGCCGCCCAGCTCCAGGGTGAGCTTCTTACGGCTGCCGGCGACGGCACGGGCGATCTGCCGGCCGACCTCGGTGGAGCCGGTGAAGGCGACCTTGTCGACGCCGGCGTGGCCTACGACGGCCTGCCCGGTGGCACCGGCCCCGGTGACGATGTTGACCACGCCGGGGGGCAGGTCGGCCTGCTGGCAGATCTCGGCGAACAGCAGCGCGGTCAACGGGGTCGTCTCGGCCGGCTTGAGCACCACGGTGTTGCCGGCGGCCAACGCCGGGGCGATCTTCCAGGCCAGCATCAGCAGCGGGAAGTTCCACGGGATGACCTGGCCGGCGACGCCGAGCGGGCGGGGGTCCGGGCCGAATCCGGCGTACGGCAGCTTGTCGGCCCAGCCGGCGTAGTAGAAGAAGTGCGCGGCGGCCAGCGGCAGGTCGACGTCGCGGGACTCGCGGATCGGTTTGCCGTTGTCGAGTGATTCGAGCACCGCGAGCTCGCGGCTGCGTTCGGCGAGCGCCCGGGCGATCCGGAACAGGTACTTGGCCCTGTCCCGGCCGGACATCGGACCCCAGACCCGTTGGTACGCGGCCCGCGCGGCGGCCACCGCCCGGTCGACGTCGCCCGTGCCGGCCTCGGCGACCTCGGCGAGGACCTCCTCGGTGGCCGGGTTGACGGTCTTGAGCGCGCCACCGTCGGTCGGGTCGACGAAATCGCCGTCGATGAACAGGCCGTACGAGTCGCGGATGGTGACGACCGAGCGGGACTCGGGCGCGGGCGCATAGTCGAACACGGTCATCGTTCAGTCCAGGGTGACGTAGTCGGGACCGGAGTAGACCCCGGTGGTCAGCTTGGCCCGCTGCATCAGCAAATCGTTGAGCAGCGTGGAGGCGCCGAACCGGAACAGGTCGGGGGTGAGCCAGTCGCCGCCGGCGGTCTCGTTGACCAGCACCAGGTACTTGATGGCGTCCTTGGTGGTCCGGATGCCGCCGGCCGGTTTGACGCCGATGCGCCGTCCGGTGACGGCATGGAAGTCCCGGACCGCCTCCAGCATGATCAACGTGACCGGCAGGGTCGCGGCGACCGGCACCTTGCCGGTGGAGGTCTTGATGAAGTCGCCGCCGGCCAGCATCGCCAGCCAGGAGGCGCGGCGCACGTTGTCGTAGGTGGCCAGCTCACCGGTCTCCAGGATCACCTTGAGGTGGGCGTCGCCGCAGGCCTGCTTGACCGCGACGATCTCGGCGTAGACCTCATGGTAGCGGCCGGCGAGGAACGCCCCCCGGTTGATCACCATGTCGATCTCGTCGGCGCCGGCCTCGACGGCGGCGGCGGTGTCGGCCAACTTGACGGCCAGCGGTGCCTGACCGGACGGGAACGCGGTGGCGACGCTGGCCAGGTGCACGCCGGAACCGGCGAGCGCCACGGCGGCGGTCGGCACCATCGACGGGTAGACGCAGACTGCGGCAACCGGCGGGCAGCCGGGGTCGGTCGGGTCGGGGCGGCGGGCCTTGGCGCACAGCGCCCGCACCTTGCCGGGGGTGTCGGCGCCTTCCAGAGTGGTCAGGTCGACCATCCGGATCGCCAGATCGATCGCCTGCGCCTTGGCGGTGGTCTTGACCGAACGGGTGCCGAGCATCGCGGCCCGCTGCTGCGCCCCGGTCTGGTCGACGCCGGGCAACCCGTGCAGGAAGGCGCGCAGAGTCGCTGCGCTGTGCCCCACCTCGGCCAGATCATGGCGCGCGGGTGTTGGTGTGGTCACCGCTGTCATGTCGGCGAGTCTACGTCCCCGACCGGTTGACGATCTTGGCGCTGGTCTGATCGGACGAGCAGACTTAACGACGCCGTTGGCCTACCGTTACATCATGTTGGTCCCGGTGACCCACCGTCCCTGACGTGCGAGCAGTGCACTTCACCGACACGTACCTGCCCCGCCGCGACGGCGTGGTCACCTCGTTGCGGACGCTGGCCGCGGCGCTGGCCGACGCCGGGAATCCGGGGCTGATCGTGGTGCCCCGGCACCCTGACCAGCCGGCCGAGCCCGACGTGCTGCGGCTGCGCGCGCTGCCCTGCGGCGTCGCCGACCTGCGACTGTCACCGTGGCTGCTGCGGGGTGCCGCCGCCACCGGCACCATCGCGGAGATCGCCGCCCATGCCCCGGACGTGGTGCATGTGCACACCCCGGGGCCGGTCGGGCTGCTCGGCGTCCTCACCGCCCGCCGGCTCGGTCTGCCGCTGGTGCAGACGTACCACACCGACCTGCACGCGTACGCCGACGCGTACCGGGTGCCGGCCCGGGCGCTCAGCGCGGGGGTGCGGCTGTACGCCCGTCGACTCGGCGTGCCCCGGCCGGCGGCGGCACCAGCTGGGCACACCCGCGACCACCGCCCGATGGCCAGCGGCGCGGTCGCCCGTCGCCGGGCCGCCATGGACGCCACGAACACCCTGCTGCTCGGTGGCGCCGACGCCGTCGTGGTGCCGACCCGCGCCGTGCTCGACCGGATCCACCTGCCGGTGCCGACCGACCGGGTGCACCTGGTGCCGACCGGCGTCGCGGCCCGCCGCACCACTGCCCGGGACATCAACGCCTTCCGGTACGGCCACGGCATCGCGCCGAGCGACCGGGTGGTGCTCTACGTCGGGCGGATCAACCGGGAAAAAGGGATCGGGTTGCTGATCGCCGCCTTCGAGCGGATCCTGGCCGGTTGTCCGAATGCTCGCCTGGTGCTGGTGGGCGCGCTCTACGAACCCCGCTGGCTGGCCGGGCTGCTGCGCACCATCGATCCCCGGGTGGCCGCCCGGATCATCCTCACCGGTCAGCAGACCCCCGAGGTGGTGGCCGCCGCGTACGGTGCCGCCGAGGTGTTCGCGTTCGCGTCGCGCACCGACACCCAGGCGCTGGTGCTGCAGGAGGCCGGGCTGGCCGGCGTGCCGGCTGTGCTGGTCGACCGAGGGCTGCACCAGCATGGCGCGCTGGCCGGTGCGGCCCTTTGCACCGACGCGGAGCCGGGGGCGTTCGCGGCCGGGGTGCTGCGGCTGCTGCGCGACCCGGACGCGGCACGCCGGCAGGTGGCCGCGGCCACGGCCCGCTGCGCCCAGCACACTCCGGCCCGGTACGCCGAAGCGATCCGCGAGGTGTACGCGTCGGCCGCCGGACTGACGAGTAGGTTCAACGACCGTGGACGTACTCGTAGTTGACCATCCCCTCGCCCAGTCCCGGCTGACCGCGATGCGCGACGCCCGGACCGACTCGGCGGCGTTCCGCGCCGCGCTGCACGAACTCACCACCATGCTGGTGTACGAGGCGGCCCGCTCGTTCCCGGTGGAGACCTACCCGGTGACCACCCCGGTGGCACCGACCGACGGCACCCGGCTGGCCAACCCGCCGCTGCTGGTCCCGGTGCTGCGCGCCGGCCTCGGGATGGCCGACTCGGCGCTGGCGCTGCTGCCCGAGTCGTCGATGGGTTTCGTCGGGCTGGCCCGCGACGAGCAGACCTACGAGCCCCGGGCCTACCTGGAGTCGCTGCCGGTCGACCTGGCCGGCATCCCGGTGCTGGTGCTCGACCCGATGCTGGCCACCGGTGGATCGCTGGAGCACTGCTGCCGATTGCTCGCCGACCGGGGCTGCACCGAGATCACCGTGCTCTGCGTGCTCGCCGCACCGGCCGGCATCGAGCGGCTGGAGCGGTCCGGGCTGCCGCTTCGGCTGGTCACCGCGTCGATCGACGAGCGGCTCAACGACAAGATGTTCATCGTGCCGGGGCTCGGTGACGCCGGTGACCGGCAGTTCGGCGGGATGCCCCGTTTCTGAGATCACGTCGCTGACGCCGCCGGCGGGCGCCCTGCCCAACCGGCGGTGGGTCAGCCGGTGGTGGGTCAGCCGGTGGTGAAGCTCCAACTGGTCGCCTCATGGTTGGCGAACGGCATGACTCCGTGGAAGACGGCCGGGCGCGCGGCGAAGACCAGTGGCAGGAAGTGCCGGTCGCTGGGCCACATCGGCACCCGGCCGGCGAGGACGTCGGCCAGGTCGGTCCAGACCAGGGTGCCCTCCGGACACTGCTGATGTGGCCGGCCCGACCAGGTCGGCACCCGGAACAGGAAGCCGAACCAGTTCTCGCCGTTGCGGCCGAAGCCGGGCCAGGAGATGGTCCCGGCCAGGTCGACCTGCGCACACTCCAGCCCGGACTCCTCGTGGATCTCCCGCCGCATTCCGCTGACCACGTCCTCGCCCGGCTCCAGCTTGCCGCCGAGCCCGTTGTAGTAGCCGAAGTGGATGTCGTCCGGGCGGGTGTCCCGCCGCAGCATCAGCACCTGATGTCCGTCGGGGGAGAGCACGTAGCCGAGGGTCGCGATGATCGCCTGCACCAGGCCACGATAGGCGCTGTGGCGTGGTCAGCCGCAGCGTCGGGCGGCCAGCGCGTCGGCCATCAACGCCTCGGGCGCCAGCATCTTGTCGGCCAGGACCGTCACCTCGGCCGGAAACGGCTCCGGGTCGAGTGCCGCCGGGTCCAGTGCCGCCGGGTCCAGTGGCACCGGGTCCAGTGGCACCGGGCGATCGAGGGCTGCCGGGCGCTCGGGCGCCGGCTGGAACATCTCGGTCGTCGGTGACATCTGCACCTGAGGGCTGGCCGGGAAGCGGCCGACCGGCGGTCGCAGTAGCCGATGAGCCAGCTCGGTCGCGGTGAACGAGGCCCGGGCCGCCGCCACCTCCGGGTCCACCTCGAACGGCGAAGCGGTCGGGAAGTAGCTGGCCAAAAAGTCACCGCGGAGCCGGGCCGCAGCGGAGCCGGGTAGGTCGACCACGTCGCCGGGCAGCGCCGCGTCGTCCAACGCGCCGGTACACAGCCCGAAGGCGTCGACGTCGCGCCGGTCGAGCAGCCGGCGTAGCTGCACCGCCGCTCCCGGCCCGGCCGGGTCGATCCGCTGCCAGTCCAGTTCGCCGGGAACCGCGGTGCCGCGCAGGAACGACCAGTGGTGGTGCAGCGAACGGATCAGGGACACGTCGTCCGGCTGCCGGAGTTGGTGTGCCCTCACCCTGGCCACCAGCTCCGGTGCGCTGGCGCAGGTTTCGGCCAGGGTGGAGCGGCGCAGCGTCAGCGGCACCCCGGCGGGCGTGGTGCCGGCGACCAGCCGGTCGAACTGGTCGGCGAACACCCGCCGGACCGCTGCGGACTCCGGCGAGTTCGCCGGGCCGGCCTCGTCGTCGATCAGCACCCGGGGTATCCCGTTCGCCTCGAAGAAGGTGGCCCGGGTGACCGGCCGGCCGAGGTAGACATCGCCGGGCAGGTAGAGAAACCGCTCCGCGAGACCGTCGATCTCGTGCACGGCGGATTCGACCGCGTACGGGTTGAAGGTGGGCAGCGCGGTGTGCGTACCGAGCAGGTCGCGGTGGTCCACGACGGTCAGCCCTGGTTGGTCTACGTCGAGCCACCCGGGTACCTGGTCCGCGGTGATCAGGAAGATCCGCCGGATCCAGGGGGCGTTGAGGTGCACGGACCGCAACAGGTGGCGGAGCTCTTCGCTGCCGACGCAGCCGCCCGGCGCGCCGGGCGGCAGCACCGCCGCAGAATGGCGGGCAGCACCAGCGGCCGGGCGGTGCCGGTCGGCGCGCCGGGCCCGCGGCACCACCGCGCCCAGCTGGGCGAGCGCCCGTTGCTGGCGGAGCCGCCACCGCGGGTCGGTCGGATCCGTCCAGCAGCAGACCAGGTCCACCGGGAAGTCCGGCCAGCTCGCCGGGCGCCGGGCGAACGCGGTCCGGGACCGGTACCGGCCGGATCCGTCGTCCGGGGCGAAGGCGGCGATCTCCGCTTCACTCAGCCGCACCGGGGTCGCTCCGGCGGACAGGGTGGCGGTGAAGTCGTTGGGTCGGGCCGCGTGCAGTCGGTCACCGTCGGCGGCCCAGAACTCGACGTCGCAGGCTGCCTGGTCGCCGTAGGCCAACTGGCCGGCGGCGTCGGTCACCGGCTGGAAGATCCGGACCACCGGTGCCCGGCGCAGCCGGCGGCCGGGTCTGACCCGCAGCCGGCGGGGGCGGCCACCGGCAACCGTCGTGCTCAGGGCGGCGAGGCCGCCGAGGGCGCGCAACGCGGCCGTACGCTCGTCGCCCGGCACCCCGACCCGGCTGCGTGGACCTTCGGCTTGCGGGATGACGAAGTGCTCGACTCCGGCATCGGTCAGCGCGTCGGTGACCAGCCGCAGGTTGCGGCGGTGCGCGTCGAGCGGGCTGACGGCGGTGTCCACGATGGCGAGCGTCGTCCGCCCGTCCACCGTCGTCCAGCGTCGAGGTGATCCGTCGGCGGTGGCGCGGGCCGGCCGCAGGCGTTCGACCAGCCCTTGGCCGGCCCGTTGGCGCAGGCGGGTGATCAGGCGGACGAACGGGGTCAGTCGGTGGAGTGGGGGCAGCGCGCACCGCCGGTGCGTCGCGGTGGTCCGGTGGGCGAAGCAGCGGCGAGCCAGCATAACCAGATCAACGATCTGTGATCTGAAAAGGTCGCGCCTTTGGATTATCCCGACATCAACTGATATTCAGGGCAACTGCCGCCTCGGTCCGCAACCTCGCCAGGGCCGCGCCGGCCTCCTGGCGGGCGGCGGCGGTGTCGCCGTCGACCACCGGCCGCACCACCTCGAGGTATGCCTTGAGCTTCGGCTCGGTCCCGGATGGACGGACCACCACCCGGGCGGTGCCGGTCCGCAGGATCACCACGTCGGCCCCGGGCGACAGGTCCTCGACCGAGGTGACCGGCTCACCGAGCAGCGCCGCCGGCAGGTTGGCCCGCAGATAGGCCATGGCCGTCGCGATCTCACTCGACTCGGCCACCCGCACCGACAGCTGGTCGGTCTGGTACACGCCGAACTCGGCGGCCAGCTCGTCGAGCCGGTCGGACAGGTCCTGCCCGGCGGCCTTGAGCCCGGCGGCCAGCTCGGCCACGGTCAGCGCGGCGGTGATGCCGTCCTTGTCCCGTACGTGGTCGGGGGCGACGCAGTAGCCCAGCGCCTCCTCGTAGCCGAACACCAACGGCACGTCGGCACCTTCGGCGAGGTCGCCGCCGGCCCGCACGATCCACTTGAAACCGGTGAGGGTCTCGGCGTACGGCTCACCACGCGCGGCGCACAGCGCCCGCAGCAGCGACGACGAGACGATCGTCGTGGCGTACCGGCCGTGTCGACCCTGGCGCATCAGATGGTCGGCGAGCAGGACACCCAACTCGTCACCGCGCAGCATCCGCCAGTCGGCTCCGGGCCCGGGCCGCACCGGTACGGCTACCGCACACCGGTCGGCGTCCGGGTCGTTGGCGATCGCCAGGTCGGCGTCGTGTGCGCGGGCCACCGCGACGACCCGGTCCATGGCGCCCGGCTCCTCCGGATTGGGAAACGCGACAGTCGGGAACTCCGGGTCCGGCTCGGCCTGTTCCGCCACGGCGATCGGCGCCTCGAAGCCGGCCATGGTGAACGCCTCCCGCAGTACCGCCGCGCCGACGCCGTGCAGCGGCGTGTACGCCACGGTCAGCTTCCGGGCACCCACCGGGTCCACCACGGCGCTCGCGGCGCGTAGGTAGCCGGCCACCTCCTCGTCGTCGAGGATCCTGCCGGGCCCCCCGAGCGGCACGTCGGCGAGGCGGCCGACCGCCCGGATGGCCGCCTCGATCTGCCGGTCCGCCGGCGGCACGATCTGCGCGCCAGCGCCGGCGACCCCACCGGGACCGGCGCCGAGATAGACCTTGTAGCCGTTGTCCTGCGGCGGGTTGTGGCTGGCGGTGACCATCACCCCGGCCGCGGCGTCCAGGGCCCGCACGGCGTACGCCAACACCGGGGTGGGCAGCGGACCGGGGAGCAGGTAGGCGTCCCGGCCGGCACCGGTGGCCACCTCGGCGGTGCGTACGGCGAATTCCCGCGACCTGTGCCGGGCGTCGTAGCCGATCACGATCGGCCCGGCCGGACCGCTGCCGGCGAGCCAGTCGACCAGCCCGGCGGCGGCGCGGGTGACCACCTGCAGGTTCATCCCGTTCGGGCCGGCGCGCAGCGGCCCGCGCAGCCCGGCGGTGCCGAAGGCCAGCGGCCCGGCGAACCGGTCGGCCAGCTCTGCGGCGCTGCCGGGCAGTTCGTCGAGCAGCCGCCGCAGTTCGGCGTGGTCGGCCTGGTCCGGCTCGTCGTCGAGCCAGGCCGACACCTCGGCGCGCAGCGCGCCGAGGTCACTGGCTCCCGCCGGCCCGTGGGGTGCCATCGCTCAGCCGGCCGCGGTCAGCTCGAACGACCGGACCATCTCGTCGAAGATCGGTTTGCTCTCATCGAACCGGGCATCGGGGGTGGTCAGAAAGAACGAGTACGCCTTGCCGTTGGCGACCAGGGCCCGCCAGATGCCGTGCCGCCGTTCCGACTCGGTGCCGCAGGTGTACTCGAGCTCGGCGGAGGGCTGGCCGGCCACTTCGGCCTCGATGAGCGCGAGCTCCTGGTAGGGGTCCTTGCAGCTGCCCTGGTTGGTCGACAGTCGGTCACCGGCGGCGCGGAGGAACGGCATCGGCCGGGTGCTGGGGCCCGCGTTCTCGACGAGGATCCGCACCCTGCGGCCGCTGTCGTCCGGGTCGGTGTAGTCGACCCAGACGCCCTCGCCGCCGGTCTTGACCCAGCCGTCCGGCACGTTGACCGACAGCCCACGGTCGTCGTACGTCTGGGTCTCGAACGGTGGACCGGTCGGTTCGACGTTGGTCGGAGCGACGAGGGTGGGCGGTCTCGGGTCTTCGCTGTCGCCGTTGAACAGCAGCGTGGCGGCGAGCAGGACGAGTAGGGTGGCGCCGGCCGCGGCACCGATCTGGACCTTGCGGTCCCAGCTCCTGACCCGGGTGACCAGCATGGTGCCGCCGTGCCGCAGCCCGGCGATGGCCTTGTCGAGCATCGCTCCGGCGGTGGCGCCGCCAGTGGCCGCCGGGCGATCCCGTGGCGGCGACCAGCCGTCCTGCGGCGCGTCGCTCCAGCTGGATGTCGGCATTGCTCCGGTGGGGGCGAGTAGCGCGTTGTCCCGCCCGCCGGGCCCGGCCGGGCCCGGCGGGGCGGAGCCGTAGCCGTGTCGACCGGACTGTTGCTGCGAGCGTGGCCCCGGCACACCGGCCTGGCCGAGCGGCAGCGCCGCGGTGGCTCCGTCCGCCGGGCTGTGTGGCGGGGCCGGGCTGACCGGTCCGGCTGCCGGCGAGGCCGGATTGGAGTTGTCGAGGCCGGCGGCCGACCACTGCGCGGCGCTCGGCATCTGCCGGCCGGCGTTGCGCAGCTGGGCGAGGCGGTCGGTGAGCGACTCGCCGGGGCCGATCATCGCCCGGCCGCCGATCTGGCCACTCGGCTGCGGCTGCGGCGGCACCGGTGGCGGTGGCGGCGCCGCCTGCTGCTGCCAGCTCGGTGGCCGCTGGACCGAGACCACCGCGTACGGGTCGGTGACCAGGTTGGCCGGCATCTTGCTGGCCAACGGGCCGGCGAGCAGCTCCCGCAGCATGCTGCGGGCGGTGGGCACGTCGAAACGTCGGGCGGGGTCCTTCTCCAGCAGGCCGAGCAGGATGTCGGTCAGCGGGCCGGAACGCACCGGCCGGGCCGGCGGATCCTCGACCACGGCGTGCATGGTCTCGATAGGGTCGCCCTTGTCGAACGGCGGGCGGCCCTCGACCGCGGTGTAGAGCGTGACTCCGAGGGAAAAGAGATCACTCGGCGGCCCGAAGTCCTGGCCCATGGCCCGCTCCGGGGAGATGAAGTGTGGGGAGCCGAGCACCATGCCGGGGGTGGTGAGCTGGACCTCGGTGGGCATCCGGGCGACACCGAAGTCGGTGAGCACGCAGCGACCGTCGGTGCAGATCAGCACGTTGGCCGGCTTGACGTCGCGATGCAGCACGCCGGCCGCGTGGGCAACCTCCAGCGCGCCGAGCAGCGCGATGCCGATCTTGGCGACCGCCCGTTGGGCGACCGGCCCGTCCTCGATGACCATGTCGGCGAGGCTGCGGGCGTCCAGCAGCTCCATCACGATCCAGGGCCGACCACCTTCGGTTACCACGTCGTACACCTGCACGACGGCCGGGTGTTGCAGCGCGGCGGCCGCGCGGGCCTCCCGCAGGGTGCGTTCGTACATCGCGTCACGGTCGCTGGGGGCGAGTCCCGGGGGAAGGACCACCTCTTTGACCGCGACATCACGTCGGAGCAGGGTGTCGGAGGCGCGCCAGACGGTGCCCATGCCACCGTGCCCGACCGCGGCACGCAACGAGTACCGGCCACCGATGGTGGTGCCGGGTGCCGCTCGTGTACTGGTAGAGCTGACTGGTCCGCCACTCCACGTCGGAATCTGAGTCACAGGAAATGCCGCCGAGAGAAATTGAGGGGCCGGGGAACCAACCTCTCTATCTTGCTGGGTCCTCCGGCGGAACGAAAGTCACCCGCCGAGGTTGGTGAGAAGTCCACTCTGTGTCGTTGTGTGATGGCCCAATGTACACCGGATCGGACTCTCGGTGCTGAACTGCTCAGCATGGCGTCACCTTGTTTGAGTCGGGCACAGCTCGGCCGCAAGAGTCAGATATCTGTCAGTTCTCGGTCGAACCGACAGTCCGATCGATCCGTGCATCGTTACCCACGGTAGGAGGTGTGGGACCGGTGGCTGCCCACGATGGTGACATTCGGGGCGGACCGCAACGGTCGGAGCGCCTCTACCAGGCATTCCATGACAATACGCGATGCGGTCACTACCCGAATGATGTTGCGCAGCGTTACCGTTCCCGGTCTACGCTGTCTGGGTCCCATCCCATCCACAGTGATCGAGAATCTGACGTGACGAGTGCGTTGACGCTGCCCATGGGCAGTGAGATGGCGTCGTCCTGGCCCGATCCACTGCCAGGTGCCCAACCGCTGCCGGCCGGGCTGGACCAGTTACTCGATGTTCGTGGTCCGGAACTCATCGCGACCCGGCGACATCTGCACGCCCACCCCGAGCTGTCCGGCCACGAATTCGAGACCACCACGTACATCGCCCACCAGCTCGCCACGATGGGGCTCACCACCCGCCTGCTACCCAAGGGCAACGGCGTCATCTGTGACATCGACGCCGGCCCCGCCGACGGGCCGGTACTCGCCCTGCGCGCCGACATCGACGCGCTGCCGTTGACCGACGCCAAGGAAGTGCCCTACCGGTCGACCGCGGCCGGGGTCTGCCACGCCTGTGGCCACGACGTGCACACCAGCGTCCTACTCGGCACGGCGATGCTGCTCGCCCAACTGGCCGCCCGGGGCGAGCTGCGCCAGCGGGTCCGGCTCATCTTCCAGCCGGCCGAGGAGATCCTGCCCTGCGGCTCGCTCGAGGTTATCGCCGCCGGTGGTTTGGAGGACGTGAGTCAGATCTTCGCCCTGCACTGCGACCCCAACCTGCCGGTCGGCAAGGTCGGGCTGCGGGTCGGACCGATCACCGCCGCGGCGGACAACGTCAGTGTCCGGCTCAGCGGCCCCGGTGGGCACACCGCCCGACCGCACCTGACCGTCGACCTGGTCAACGCCCTCGGCCGACTGGTCACCGAGGTGCCCGCCCTGGTCAACCGGCGGGTTCCGGCCAACTCCGGTCTGCTGCTCGTGTTCGGCCAGGCGTCCGCCGGCACCCAGTACAACGTGATCCCCAACGAGGCGAGCGCCGCCGGCACGCTGCGGGTACTGGACCGCCCCACCTGGGACGCGGCACCGGACATCGTCACCCAGATCATCCGCGAGGTCGTCGCGCCGACCGGCGCCACCGTCGAGATCGAATACCTGCGCGGCCGCCCGCCCGTGAGCAACGACGCGACGGCGATCGGCGTACTCACCGCCGCCACCAGCGCCGCGCTGGGTCCCGCCGCCGTCGCCGACACCCCGCAGAGCATGGGCGGCGAGGACTTCTCCTGGTACCTGGAGTACGTGCCCGGCGCGCTGGCCCGGCTCGGGGTCGGCCGGGTCGAACCCGGCAGCGACCTGCACCGCGCCTCGTTCGACGTGGACGAGCGGGCGATCGCCGTCGGCGTCCGCCTGCTCGTCCACGCCGTGCTGCAGGCAGCCGAGCCGGGCTGACCAGCCAGCTCAGGGTCCCGACCGGCCGGACCTGAGCTGGCGGGCGGCAATTGGCTGGCGGTCAGCGCCCGTCCGTACCGGCCGGATCCCGATCGTCGGCGTCCGCACGCGGACCGGGCACCGCCCCGCCGCCGCTGGCCGTCGGCGGCGGTCCGACCGCTGCCGACGCAGCCGCGCCGTCACCGGCGCGCGACCGCCGGATCAGCAGGAACATCCCCACCGCCGGTACGCCGAGCGCGATCAGCCAGGGCAGCAGCGCCCCGAACACGGTCACCAGCACCCGCAGCGAGGCGACGAACGCCTGCCAGCCGGCGGCCAGCCCGGCGAGGAAGCCGAGCTCCGACTCCTCCTCCGGGACCGGTGGCGCGTCCGGCCCGACCAGCTCGACGGTGATCCGCGACAACGTCACCAGATCGTCCAGACCGCGCTTCTTCGCCTGCAGCGAGGCCAGGTCGGCCTCCCGTTTGGCCAACTCGCCCTCCAACAGCACCAGGTCGGCTAGGGTGTCCGCCTCGGCGAGCAGGGCGCGGCCGCTGCGTACCCGCGCCTCCTGAGTCGCGATCCGGGCCTCCAGGTCGATCACCTCCTCGGTGACGTCCTGAACGCTCAGCTCGCGGCTGGTCTCCTCACCCAGGCCGCTCAGTCGCTGGACCACCCGGTCGAATTCGGCCGCCGGCACCCGCAGCTCCAGCGTCGCCCGGCCGTGCGAGCCGTACTCGGACCGCTGATCGCGGCCGACGAAGCCGCCGGCGGAGGTGGCGATCGTCGTCGCCGCACTGGCCTTCGCCGCCAGATCCGTGACCTGCACCGTGAGCGACCCGGCGTGGATGATCGACCGGTTGCCCACCCGCAGGTCCACCGGGCTGGTCGCGTCCCGGTCGCCGAACTGGACGCCGCCGCCCGCGGCGCTGTCCTCGTCGACCTGACCGCCGTCGGCGGCATCGGGTGGTGCCGCTCCCGCCTCCGCCCCCTGGGGCATCTCCACCGCCTCGCCGCCGCTGGCGTCGCTGGCGGAATCGTCGCTCGACATCGAGCAGCCAGTCAGGATCAGCAGGCCGAGCAGAGCGACGGTGCCGGCCGCCACGCCATGTCGGAGGCCAGCGCGTCGGCGGAACTGCTTGCTTGTCACTATCAAGGGGTGCTCCTCGGACTCGTCGCATACGTGTCACCGGGTGTCCTTCAGACGCGCGGCATGCGCCGCCGGGTTCCGGCAGACTGCGTAACGGCAGGTCACGATTCGGTTCTCAGGAGGTCACCGTGCGACCGACCACGTTCGGACGTCCCGGTTCACGGTTGGCAGACGCGTTCACCGGCCGACCGTCGGTGATCGTCCACTCAGAACCATCGGCCGGCACCACCCCGCGTTGAGCAGCGACGTCGTGGCCGGGGCAGGGGTGCCGAACGAAGTGGTACGGCGGCTGTACGTGTTGCCACCGGGCCAGTTCGTCGCGGCACGGGGCGAGGCGGTCGCGGCCGCTCGCGCCGACGGCGAACCGGCCGTCGCCCGGGCGATCGGGCAGCTACGTCGGCCGACGGTGGCGGCCTGGCTGGTCAACCTGCTGGCGTTGCGCCGCCCCGAGCTGCTCGACGGGCTGGCGGAGCTCTCCGGGCAGCTGCGCGTCGCCCAGCGGGAGCTGCGTGGACCGCAGCTGCGGGAGTTGTCGACCCGGCGGCGGGCGCTGGTGGACGCGCTGGTCGCCGAGGCGCGATCGCTCGCGGTCGAGGCGGACCCGTCGGCGGCGGTCGGCAAACTGCCGCTCACCGACGTGGCGGCGACGCTGTCCGCCGCGCTGTCCGACGAGCAGATCGCCGCGCAGACGCGGTCCGGCCGGTTGATCCGGGCGGTCGACTACGCCGGCTTCGGCGAGGTGCCCCGGCCGCGGCTGCGGCTGGTCGGCCCGGACGACGATTCATCGCCGGCCACCGAGACATCGGAGGCCACCGAGACGCCTGAGGCCACCGAGACGCCTGAGGCCACCGCGACACGGACGTCGGCGGTCGATCGACGGCACCCCGCCGGGCAGCCCCGGCAGGCCGGCGGCCACCGCGAGGCGGCGGCGGCCAGGGCCACCCGCGACGCCGCGGTCCGACGCAGACGGCTCGTCGACGAACTGGCCAGGGCCGACGCCGGGCAGGCGACCGCCCGGGCCGACCTCGCCCAGGCCGAGCGCGCCGAGCGCGAGGCGGCAGCGGCCGTCGAGGAGACGCAGCGTCAGCTGGCCGAGTGGGAACGGCGCCGCGCCGCGGCCGAGCAGGAGCTCGCGCGTCGTAAGGTGGCGCGCAAGACCGCGCAGCGGGCGGTCACCGCCGCCCGGCGGTACGTCGGTGACGTGGCGGCCGCGTTGGAGAGCCTGCCTGGGGCGTCGCCCGAGGAGCGGTGACTCAGGACGACCGTCGACCTCGGCCGGCGTGGCGAAAGGCGGCGACGCGGTGAATCCCGATCAGACGGCTGGCGCGTGCCGGCGCAGCGTGCACGAGCTGAGTACGGCGTTCAGCGAATGTCCGCGTACGTTGAGCCGGTCCCGGCAGCTGGGGCTGGGCGGCTGGGCCTTTCACGTCGCGGGGCGGGCCGGCGTACTCGGCACTGTGCCCGCCGAGGTCGCCGCCGCCGCGATCGGGTTCATCGCCACCGAGGCGGTGACCGACGGGTGGGAAGCGATCTGCGCCGTCACCACACCTGCCGAAGTGGCGGCGGTGAGCATGGCGGAGTGCTGCCGCTGGGGCGTCGAGCAGTTCGGCGACTTTCCACAGGTGCGGCGGCTGGCTGAGCTGGCCGAGGCGGTGGTCGCCGACGCCGACGCCACCGGGATGCCGCTGTTCGCCGCGTGGCGGGCGATGCCGCGTCCCGACGACGCGCCGGGTGCCCGGGCCGCTGTGGCCGTACGGCTGCTCGCCGAGCACCGGGCCGGGGCGCAACTGCTCGCCGTACGGGTGGCGGGGTTGACGCCGTTGGCGGCGGTGCTCGGCGGTCCGGAAGGGACCAGCGGCGCGGTCGCCGCCGGTTGGTCCCCACCCTGGCCGCCGGTCGGTCCGCTGGTCCGCCGCCGGCTGTGGGCGGATCAGGTCACCAACCGGTTGGTCGGGCAGGCGTTCGCAGTGCTGGACGCGGCCGGGCGGCGGGAGCTCGTGAGTCTGTTGGACGCCGCGCTGGCGCACCTGCGCCGAGGGTGAGCGTCGCGGTCCGGCCTTGGCGGTCAGGCCTTGGCGGTCAGGCTGTCGCGGTACGGGTCGGCCGGTCCCGCAGTGCGGCGACGTAGTCGTCCGGCGCGCCGGCCTTCTCCGCCGCGTTGGCGATCTCGGAGAGGTACCAGGCGGTGGGCAGCCCGCCCTCGTACCCGTCGAAGACGTACACCCAGGCGGTGATCTCGCCGTCGAGGGTGACCGCCCGCACGGTCAGCCGTCGGTAGGTGCCGGAGAGTGCGCCCTCGACTTCGTCGAGCTGTGCCGCGTCCCAGGGATGCACGTCGTAGAGTGCGACGAAGACTCGGTCGCCGGGGGACTCCACGATGGTGGTGACCGCTCCTTCCCAGCCGATCACCCCCTCACCTGCGAAGGTGAGCCGCCAGCCTTCCAGCCAGCCGGTACCCACCATGGGCGAATGCGGACAGTAAGCACGCATCCGAGCGGGGTCAAGGTTTGAGCCATACGCGGCGTAGTGACGCACGGCGATGACGATAGCCCGGCGAAGGGGTGGGGGAGAATACGAGTGAGCGTGTCGCGTGTCGGGCCGGTGGTGGTTCACCGTGCCCGACCGGGTAGATCGAGGGTATAAGTCCAGAATTGGGGAGAAAGTCGTTTTGAAGCGGATAGTGATAATCGGTGGTGGGCCGGCGGGCTACGAGGCGGCCCTGGTCGCGGCGCAACTGCGGGCCGACGTCACCATCGTCGAGGCGGACGGGGCCGGCGGGGCCTGCGTACTCTCCGACTGCGTCCCATCCAAGACCTTCATCGCCAGCTCCGAGGTGGTCACCAACTACCGGGACACCGAGGAGTTCGGCATCCACTCCGACGGGCTGGAAGCGGTCACCGTGGATGCCGGGGCCGTGCACGCCCGAGTCAAGCGGCTGGCGCTGGCGCAGTCCGCCGACGTGCACAGTAAACTGGTCAAGGCGGGTGTGACTTTCGTCGCCGGGACCGCGCGCCTGGGTGAGGACACGCTCGGTCACACCCACCGGGTGCTGGTGGCGCCAGCGGGTGGTGACACTGAGTACGCGATCGAGGCCTCGACGGTGTTGGTCGCCACCGGATCCACCCCCCGGATGCTGCCGACGGCGGTGCCTGACGGCGAGCGGATCCTGACCTGGCGCCAGGTCTACGACCTGCCGGAGCTGCCCGAGCATCTGATCGTGGTCGGCTCCGGTGTCACCGGGGCCGAGTTCGCCAGCGCGTACCTGGCGATGGGCGTCCCGGTGACCCTGGTCTCCAGCCGGGACCGGGTGATGCCGCACGAGGACGCCGACGCGGCGATGGCGATCGAGCAGGTGTTCCGCTCCCGGGGCATGACGATCCTGAACAACTCGCGGGCCGAGTCGGTGACCCGGACCGGCACCGGCGACGGGGTGGAGGTGCGACTCAGCGACGGCCGTACGGTGACCGGATCGCACGCGCTGATCGCGGTCGGCTCGGTGCCGAACACCGACGAGTTGGGGCTCGCCCAGTACGGGGTGACCGTCGCCGACAGCGGCCACGTGCCGGTGGACCGGGTGTCGCGGACCAACGTCCCGGGCATCTACGCCGCCGGCGACTGCACCGGGGTGCTACCGCTGGCCAGCGTCGCGGCGATGCAGGGTCGGATCGCGATGTGGCACGCGCTCGGTGAGGCGGTGGTGCCGCTGCGGCTGCGTACCGTCGCCGCGAACGTCTTCACCGATCCGGAGTTGGCCACGGTCGGGGTGTCGCAGGACGAGGTCGACGACGGCCGGGTCCGGGCCCAGCAGGTGATGCTGCCGCTGGCCGGCAATGCCCGGGCGAAGATGGCCGACCTGCACGACGGCTTCGTCAAGTTGTTCTGCCGGCCGGCCAGCGGTCAGATCATCGGCGGAGTGGTGGTGGCCCCGAAGGCCAGCGAGTTGATCATGCCGATCACGGTGGCCGTGGAGAACCACATGACGGTCAGCCAGTTGGCGCACACAATCACAATTTATCCTTCGTTGTCCGGATCAGTTGCTGAAGCTGCACGTCAACTGATGTGGAATGACGAGGAGTGACCAACTGAAGACTTTTCGGGGCGGCGGAAGCCGGTCAACACCGCGTACGGTTGACGCGGCACTATCGGCAACCACCGGATCTCCCCGTTCTCGGTGGTCGTGAACGGTGCCCGGGCTGCCGACAGGTCCCGTGTCGGCAGCCCGCACCCACCCCGCGCCGACGTTCAGGATCCGTGCGCCGATGCTCAAGATCAATGTGAGTGCCAGATACCCTACGTTGCGGTTCTAGGGTCTCTGACGCTCACATTGATCTTGAACGAGTCCGGCAAGCCGTGCCGGGGGCGGCCAACAACCCTCGTGCGGGAGGGGTTCATGAACGACGACGCCACCATTGGCGAGCGGATCGCGCACCTGCGACGCAGCCAGGGACTGACACAGGCACAACTGGCCGAGCGCGCCGAGCTGTCCATCGACGTGGTGAAGAAGCTCGAGCAGAACATCCGGCTCAGCGCCCGTGGCTCGACACTGTCCGCCCTCGCTCGCGTCCTCAAGGCACGAACTTCAGACCTGATGGGTGACGCGTCCGGTGCTGCCGCCCGAGCGGAGCCCGACCACCGGCCACTATCCCTCATGAGACTCCGGCGGGTCCTCACCCCGGCACGTGGCTACGGCGGGCAACCTGCGGCCATCCATGCGCCGCCAGCGCTCACCGACGTCACGGCCCAACTGCAGGCCATCGACCGCGCCTACCACCGCGATGACTACGCCACCGTTCTCGGTGCCCTGCCCAGCCTGATCACCGGAGCCCGCGCCGCGCAGCGGCCGCCAACGAGGCCGACTGGGTGGCCGCTTACGCCGCTCTCGCCCGTGCCCACCACCTCGCCGGGAACCTGCTGGCCGGCGACCGGCGAGGACACCTGATCATGGTGACCGGGTTCAATCCCGCCCGCGTCGAGATGCAGCGCGCCGAGACCGCAGCTGTCTCCGGCGACGCCGGCCGCGTGCTTGACCTAGCCTCACGCGTACCGATGCCCGAATCTGACGACGCGTCGTCGTGGAACCGGCACCGGCTCGATGTCGCGTGGGCGTACGCGGCGCTCGGTCGGACCCGTGACGCCACCGATGTGCTGTCCGAGGTTCGTCATCGGGCACCCGCCTGGCTGCGTCACCAGCGGTACGCACGCGACATCGTGTCCACTCTCATCACTACCCGTCGACGAGCAGCCACCGCCGAACTCTCGGACCTGGCGGCGCTGGTCGGAGCTGGGCAGTAGGACCAGCGTCACTTCACTCTGAGTGATCAACTCGGCACCCTTTTCTGTAGGACGGCGGTGCCGGGTCCCGCACCATCACACCGGCGGAACAGTGCCCGGCCCGCCGTCCGCTCAGCTGGGCGTGCGGCCGGGCACCCGCACCGACCGGGCTGAGCGGCGGGGCGGTAACGCCGGCCGGCACTACCTGCCATGAGAAAACCTGGGTCCGGCGGTGGTGGGCCGGTGCATGAGCCGGTGCGGCCGTCGTGGATGTGTGCGGTATGCCCGGACGGGACGCCGTGGCCGTGGCCGTGTCCGCCGGGTCGGGTGAGCGGCCGTGAGCATGGTGGCGAGTGCGTCGACGGGGCGGCGGGTGGAGCACGCCTGTTGCGGATGGTGCCGGGCCTGTTGGACGCCGCCCGGCAGTTGCACACGACGCGGCCCGAGCAGTCGGTGGTGCCGCTGGTGCTGGTGAAGGTCGGCGAAGCGGACCTGGCGTGGTTGGCGGCCGAACACCGGGCCGGTGGCTCGTCGAAGCCGACCGCGTCGCGCCGGCCGAGATCCGCTGCCGGCCCTCCGCGCGTACCGTCGTGGCTGACATCGCCCGCAGCGGGCCGCAAGCGGCCGGCGTCGCCCGACTGGCGACAACCCTCGGCCTGATCTACTGACCAGGCGACCCGCCAGGGTGTCCCCAAGTGCGATCCGGCCTGATCCCGCTGGGGGATCAATATCCCCCAG
This sequence comes from Micromonospora sp. LOL_023, assembly GCF_048060115.1. Taxonomy (NCBI): domain Bacteria; kingdom Bacillati; phylum Actinomycetota; class Actinomycetes; order Micromonosporales; family Micromonosporaceae; genus Micromonospora; species Micromonospora sp. LOL_023. Next base: position 77,582 of record NZ_JBHMIM010000002.1, on the reverse strand, counting down.
CGGGATCACGGTGAAAAAGACACCGGTGTCCGAGCATCGGCGGGAAAGACGCTGGCCGAAGGGTCGTGTTACCCGTACGCAACGAGTCACGCGTACGGTTCGGGAACCGTGAAGGTGCAGCTTGTCGCGTTCCGTGGTCTGATGTTTGGCTAGGGCGGAAGCGCGCTGACCGGAGTCGACGGATGAAGGGCGGGGCTGGCCGATGGCCGATCTGTTCGAGGACTACCGCCTCGGCCCCGGCTGGGACGAGATGTTCGGTGAGCCGGGCATGCCCCGGGAGACCTACGAGGCACTGCACGCCACGTTGCAGCCGCTGTCCAGCGCCGAGCTGGGGGTGCGGGCCGACGTGCTGGCCCGGGCCTTCCTCGATCAGGGCATCACCTTCGCGCTCAAGGGCGTCGAGCGGCCGTTCCCCCTGGACATCGTGCCCCGGATCATCGCCGCCGACCAGTGGAGGACCGTCTCGGCCGGGGTGGCCCAGCGGGTACGCACCCTGGAGGCGTTCCTGGCCGACATCTACGGGCCGGCCCAGGTCCTCGCCGACGGCGTGGTGCCCCGCCGGCTGGTGGTGACCAGCGCGCACTTCCACCGGGAAGCGGCCGGCATCGTGCCGCACAACGGAGTCCGCATCCACGTCGCCGGGGTCGACCTGATCCGCGACGAGCAGGGGGACTTCCGGGTCCTCGAAGACAACGTACGTGTGCCGTCCGGGGTCAGCTACGTGATGGAGAACCGGCGGGCGATGGCCCACGTACTGCCGGAGGTCTTCGCCTCCACCCGGATCCAGTCGGTCGAGTCGTACCCGACACAGCTGCTGCGGGCGTTGCGGGCCGCCGCGCCCGTCGGCGTCGCCAACCCGACCATCGTGGTGCTCACGCCGGGCGTGCACAACTCGGCGTACTTCGAGCACGCGCTGCTGGCCAGGGAGATGGGCGTCGAGCTGGTCGAGGGCCGCGACCTGGTCTGCGTCGGCAACGAGGTGGCGATGCGTACCACCGGTGGTGAGCAGCGGGTCGACGTCATCTACCGGCGAATCGACGACGACTTCCTCGACCCGGTGCACTTCCGGGCCAACTCGGTGCTCGGCGTCGCCGGGCTGCTCAACGCGGCCCGCGCCGGCCGGGTCACCATCGCAAACGCGGTCGGCAACGGCGTCGCCGACGACAAGCTGCTCTACACCTACGTCCCCGCGCTGATCCGCTACTACCTGGGCGAGGAGCCGATCCTGCCGAACGTCGAGACGTACCGCCTCGACGACGGGCCGGACGTGCTCGACCACGTCCTGGACCGGCTCGACCAGTTGGTGATCAAGCCGGTCGACGGCTCCGGTGGCGCCGGCATCGTGATCGGATCCCAGGCCAGCGACGAGGAGTTGGCCCAGGTGCGGGGTCGGCTCCTGGCCGACCCACGAGGCTGGATCGCCCAACGCGAGGTCGCCCTGTCGATGGTGCCGACCCTGATCGGCAACCGGTTGCGGGCCCGGCACGTCGATCTGCGACCGTTCGCGGTCAACGACGGCGAGCGGGTCTGGGTACTGCCCGGTGGGCTGACCCGGGTGGCGTTGCCCGAAGGTGCCCTGGTGGTCAACTCCAGCCAGGGCGGCGGCTCCAAGGACACCTGGGTGCTGGCGTCGCCGACCGCGACCCCACACCCGGACGACGCGCCGGTGCTCGCCGACCTGACGGTGCCCGGGGTCGAACCGCCGTCGGCCGCACCGACCCCGGACCCGGGCCCGGGCGGCGCGACCGCCTCCGAAGAGCAACAGCAACAGCAACAGCAACAGCAGGAGCAACGGGTACGCCAGGAGGACGGCCGATGCTGAGCCGGATCGCCGAATCGCTCTATTGGATCGGCCGGTACGTGGAGCGGGCCGAGGACACCGCCCGCATCCTCGACGTGCACCTGCACCGGATCATCTCCGACCCGTGGGTCGCCGAGGAGACCGCCTGCCGGTCGCTGCTCGGGGTGATGGGGTCGGGCGTCGACGATCAGCCGGTGTCGTCGGCGCGAGTGGTCGGGTTGCTCTGCCTCAACGAGCACAGCGCCAGCTCGGTCGTCGGTTCGCTGGCCGCGGCCCGGGAGAACGCCCGGGGCGCCCGGGAGACCATCTCGTCGGAGATGTGGGAGTGCCTCAACGCCACCTGGCACGGGCTGCCCGACGCCCGTCGCCGGGTCGAGCAGCAGGGCGTGAACGCCTTTTTCCGCTGGGTGCGGGAACGCTGCGCGTTGATGGCGGGGCTCACCGACGCCACCATGAGCCACGACGAGGGCTGGCAGTTCCTGGTGCTGGGCCGCAGCATCGAGCGGGTCGACATGACCGCCCGGCTGCTCTCCACCCACGTACGGGCCGGCGGCAGCATTCCTTCCTGGCTGACCCTGCTGCGTTCGTGTGGCGCATGGGAGACCTTCCTACGTACCTACCGGGGGTCGCTGGACGACCAGCACGCCGCCGAGTTCCTGCTGCTGGACCGGCTCTTTCCGCGATCGGTCTTCGCCGCGCTGACCACTGCCGAGTCCTGCCTGACCGAGCTGGAGCCGGCTGTCGGCTCGGGTGCCACCGGCCGTACCGGGGTGGTCACCGACGCGCAGCGGATCCTCGGCCGGGCCCGGACCAACCTGGAGTTCCGCGGCGCAGACGAGCTGCTGGCCGACCTGGGCACCGTGCTGGCCAACCTGGAACGCACCTGCTCACACCTCAACGACGCGGTGTCCCGGCGCTACTTCCGGCAGACCTCCGCGGTCCTCTGGCTGCCGGAGGCCGTCGCATGAACGTCGATTCCTGGCGGCTGAAGGTGGAGCACCGGACCGGCTTCAGCTACGCGGGCAGGGTCGGGTCCTCGTACAACGAGGCCCGGATGTCGCCGCGTAACGAGGCCCGGCAGGCGGTGCTGGAGGCGCGGATCGAGGTCTTCCCGCCGGCCCGGACCTACCGGTACGAGGACTACTGGGGCACCGTGGTCACCGCGTTCGACGTGCACAGTCCGCACGACGCGCTGGAGGTCACCGCGACGTCCCTGGTGGAGACGTTGCCGCCGGGGGACCTGCTCGACGCCGATGCCGGTGTCAGCTGGAACGATCTGGCTCGGCCGGATCACGTCGACCAGTGGCACGAGTTCCTGCTCCCCACGCCCCGGACCTCGGTGGACGAGGAGCTGACCGCGCTGGCCGAGTCGGTGCGGGCCGAGTGCGCCGCCCCGCACGCGGCGGCGTTGGCGATCTGCGACCGGGTGCGCGCGGAGGTCGCGTACACCACCGGGTCGACCGGGGTGCAGACCAACGCGGTGCAGGCCTGGCGTCAGCGCAAAGGGGTCTGCCAGGACATCAGCCACCTGGTGGTGGGGTTGCTGCGGGCGATCGGTACGCCGGCCCGATACGTCTCGGGCTACCTGCACCCGAGCCGGGAGGCGGCGATCGGCGACCGGGTCGTCGGGCAGAGCCACGCCTGGGTGGAGTGGTGGGCCGGCCGGTGGACGGCGTTCGACCCGACCAACGGCCTCCCCGTCGGGGAGCGGCACATCGTGGTCGGGCGGGGTCGGGAGTACGGCGACGTACCGCCGTTGAAGGGGGTCTACGCCGGCCCGGCCAACACCGGTCAGGGCGTGGAGGTGGCGATCACCCGGCTGCGCTGAGCCGCCGTCGACCGCCCTGCCGGATCTGTCGGGTCTCCTGGGCACAGGCGGCGATGCGGCGACGGCCGCGCCGGTCACTTCGAGCAGCACCCGCCGGCGGTCCGCCGGGTCGGCCGACCGTCGCACGTAGCCCCGCTCGGCGAGCCGGTCCGTCATCCGGGTCACCGCTCCGCTGGTGACCGCCAGACGTTGCGCCAGCTCACCGGCGGTGATGCCGGGACTGGCCGTCAACGCGGCCAGGCAGGTCAGGTCGGTGACGTGCAGGTCGAGCTGGTCACCGACGGCGGCCTGCAGCCGGTGCGCCTCCTGAGCGTAGCGCCACAGCGACTCCGTCCGTCTCCGGCTGTTCCGGCGCTCAACTTAGTGGGCTCACCAGCTGCCCGCCACCGGTAGGCCCTCGGTGTAGCCGGCGGTGCTCTGCACACCAACGACCGCCCGGTCGTGGAATTCGGTGACAGTCGCCGCCCCGACGTACGTGCAGGCGCTGCGTACCCCGGCGACGATCTCGTCGATCAGGTCCTCGACGCCGGGCCGGGCCGGGTCGAGGAACATCCGGGCCGACGAGATGCCCTCCTCGAAGACCGCCTTGCGGGCCCGGTCGAACGGGCTGTCGTCGGCGGTGCGGGCGCTGACCGCGCGGGCCGACGCCATCCCGAAGCTCTCCTTGTAGCGCTGGCCGTCGGCGTCGGCGTAGAGATCGCCGGGGGATTCGTAGGTGCCGGCGAACCAGGAGCCGATCATCACGTTCGCGGCACCGGCGGCGAGGGCGAGGGCGACGTCGCGCGGGTGGCGTACCCCGCCGTCGGCCCAGACGTGCCGCCCGCGTCTGCGGGCCGCCGCCGCACACTCCAGTACCGCGGAGAACTGTGGTCGGCCGACGCCGGTCATCATCCGGGTGGTGCACATCGCGCCCGGCCCGACGCCGACCTTGACGATGTCGGCCCCGGCGTCGATCAGGTCGTCGACGCCGCCGGCGGTGACGACGTTACCGGCGACCACCGGCACCGGCGGGTCCAGCTTGCGGACGGTACGCACGGCGGCCAGCATCCGTTCCTGGTGGCCGTGTGCCGTGTCGACCACGAGGGTGTCCACCCCGGCGTCGAGCAGCGCGGCCGCCTTGCCGGCGACGTCACCGTTGATCCCGACTGCGGCGGCGACCCGCAGCAGCCCGCCGTCGTCGACCGCCGGTCGGTAGAGCGTGGCCCGCAGCGCGCCGGCCCGGGTCAGCACACCGACCAGGCGCCCGTCGGCGTCGACCACCGGGGCGACCCGGCGCCGGCCCTGCGCCAACAGGTCGAAGCCGGTACGCGGATCGACCGACCCGGCGATGGTCAGCAGGTTGGTCGACATCACCTCGTGCAATTGGGCGAACCGGTCCACCCCGGCGCAGTCGGTCTCGGTGACGATGCCGACCGGCCGACCGTCGTCGACCACGATCACCGCCCGGTGAGACCGTTTCGGCAGCAGGTGGATGGCGTCGCCGACGGTCTCGGCCGGACCCAGGGTCAGCGCGGTGTCGTAGACCAGGTGGCGCCGCTTGACCCAGGCGATGACCTCGGCGATCACCTCGATCGGGATGTCCTGCGGGATCACCGCCAGGCCACCCCGGCGGGCGACCGTTTCGGCCATTCGCCGGCCGGCGACGGCGGTCATGTTGGCCGCCACGATCGGAATCGTGGTGCCGGTGCCGTCCGTGCTGGCCAGATCGACGTCGAGCCGGGAGGCGACGGCCGACCGGTTCGGGGCCAGGAAGACGTCGTTGTAGGTCAGGTCGTGCGCGGGTGCCGCGCCGGTGATGAACCGCACTCTGCCCATCATGCCCGGCCGGCTGTCGGCGCGCTCATCGCTTCCCCGGTATTTCCCAACGGCTTCCTCAGATTTCCCTCATTACTTGGTGCTTCTACCCGGGGACGATCTGTTCCTGGTCCTAACTGGGCGATCGGCGTACCGCAGCGAGAAAGGCCGTCACTGATGGCAACGAGCCAGGATCCGCACCGCCGTCGTCGAACAGCGACGACCCGGATGTTCGCCCGGTGGCGGCGGTGTGCCGGTGGGGTCGCGGTGGTGGCCGCGGCACTGGTGGGTCTGTCGTCGTCGGTGCCGCCGGGGGCGGTACCCGCCGACGGTGAGTTCCCGGTGGGGTGGCTGACGTCGTGGATCGACGATCGGCCGGGCTGGTTGCCCTGGGGCGGCCCGGCGGCGGCTGAGCTCCCGGTGTCGCCGGTCGGCGACGGAGCCGGCCCCGGCGGGTACACCTCGCCGGCGGCGACCCGGGCCGGCGGTGGGGCAGGCACCTCGCAGCGGCTGGTCGACGGGTTGCCGGGGTACGCCGGTCAGCTGGCGGCGGACGAGTCGGTGACGCCGGTGACGGCGGCCCGCCACGATCCGGCGACGAGCAGGCACGACGCCAGGTCGTCGCGGTCGACCATGACGGTGTACGACAACGCTGACGGTTCGACGACGGCGCAGCTGAGCACCGGACAGGTCAACTACCAGGCGGCGGACGGATCGTGGCAGCCGATCGATCCGACCCTGGTGCGTCGGGGTGGCCGGTGGGGGGTCACCGACAACCCGATGGGGGTGTCGCTGGGGGCGACATCCGGTACGGCAGCGGCATCCGACACAGCGGCGGGGCAGCCGCTGGTCGAGTTGCCGTTGCCCGGCGGCGGCGTACTCGGGTGGAGTCTGGCCGGCGCCGCGGCGGTGACCCCGGTGGTCGACGGCGCGACGGCGACGTACCGGCAGGTGTTGCCGGGCACGGACCTGGAGTTGGTGGCCCGGCCGGACGGGGTGAAGGAAACGCTGATCCTGGCGTCGCCGCAGGCCGGGTCGGAGTGGGTGTTCCCGTTGACACTGCGGGGGGTGACTGCCCGCATCGGGTCGGCCGGGTCGGCCGAGCTGGTCGACAACACGGGCGCGGTGGTGGCGTCGATCCCGCCGGCGTTCATGCAGGACTCGTCGGTGGACGCGAAGACCGGGTTGCCGGCGCAGTCGGCTGCCGTGTCGATGGACCTGGTCCAGGTGGACGGTGGGCCGGCGTTGCGGCTGGTGGCCGACCGGGGGTGGCTTGCCGACCCGGCACGGGTCTTCCCGGTCCGGGTGGATCCGACAGTGACCACCGGCCCCGATGGTGACGTGTTCGTCGACTCCGATCCGGCCACCGGCGCGACCGTGCAGAACGGGAACCACCTCCAGGTGGGGTACAGCGGGGGAGTCGGTTCCCGGACGTTCCTCAACTTCGACGTCTCGTCCGCGGTGACCGATGCCAAGCCGATCATCGCCTCGGCGTACCTGCGGCTGTTTCTGAACCACCGGGTGCGCTGCGACGCCAAGGACCTGCAGGTCGGTCTGGTCGAGCAGGAGTGGACGGTCGCGGAGTTGGCGACCGCCGCGCTGCCGGGGCCGGACCTCGAGCCGGGCTCGGTGCGCTACCGCTACTACACCGACAACGGTCAGGCGTGCGCCAACCCGTCGGCGGGCCCGACGAGTGGCCAGTGGGTGCAGGTCGACGTCCGTGAGCTGATCTCGGGCTGGGCGGTCGGGCAGCGCAACCTCGGTCTGGCGCTGATCGACGACGAACGGGTCCTGGCCTCCGGCGCGCGGTTCACCTCGGCGAACCACGGCAACGGGGCGTACGCGCCCCGGCTGGAACTGACCATGACGGCCAACCTGCCACCGCAGGTGAGCCATCGGTCCCCGGTGCACGGCGCGGTCGTGTCCACGCTGACCCCCCGGTTGTACGTGCGCGGCCACGACCCGGACAAGTCCGGGACGGTGCGCTACAAGCTCTGGCTGCACGACGACGCCGGCACGGTCCTCCACGTCACCGAGGGCACCGGCTCCTACTACGACGTCCCGGCCGGGCTGCTGCGGTCGAACAAGCAGTACTCGTGGACGGTGCAGCCGTTCGACGGTGCCGTCTACGGGGCCCGGTATCCGAGGTACACGTTCTATACCCGGGTGCCGCAGCCGGCGTTGGGATCCCGGCTGGTGCAGAACCCGGGGGTGGGCTACCACCCGGAGATCGGCAACTACACGACCACGGTGACCGAAGCGCAGGTGGCCGGGGTGGGCCCGGAGCTGGCAATCACCCGGTCGTACAACACGTTGGACACCCGGCGGTCGGGGGCGTTCGGGCAGGGCTGGTCGAGCCTGCTGGACGCCCAGGTGACCGGCCGGACCAGCACGACCGACGCGCTGCGTAGCGCCGTGGTTACGTACCCGGACGGTTCGGAGGCCGGGTTCGGCCCCACCTCGGACGGATCGTTCGTGCCGCCGCCGGGGCGCTACGAGGTGCTGACCGAGGTGCGGTCCGGCACGTCGGTCACCGGATACCGACTGACCGTCAAACACGGCACGACGTACGTGTTCGGCCGGTCCGCCGGCCTCGGGGTCTTCCGGCTCACGGCGGTGACCGACGCCAACGGCCGGACCCTGACGGCGACCTACAACGGCAGCGGACTGGTGTCGAAGTTGACCAACGCCGCTGGTCGGTCGCTGACGCTGACCTGGGCGGGCACCGCGAGCCCGTCGACCGGGTCGCACGTGACCAGGGTGACGACGGACGCGCCGGCAGCCGGGGGCAGCGGCTACGTGTGGCAGTACACCTACGGCAGCCACGACCGCCTGACGAAGGCGTGTACGCCGGTGTCGGCGTGTACCACGTACGGCTGGGGCAACGACGCCAACCAGGGGGCGAACGCGGTGCGCAACCACGCTGTCGGAGACGGCGGCCGGCCAGTTGCCGGCGGACACCCTGCCGCCCGGTGCGACGCACACCGACGCGGCGGCGCGCGACGCGCAGACCACGACGGTGTCGAACCCGGTGACGATCGTGTCGGTGACCGACCCGGGCGGGCATCAGGTCTCCTACTCCTACGACCTGCTGTCCGGGCGGAAGGTGTCGCAGACCGACGCGCTGGGCCGCACCACCCTGTACGGGTACGACACCGGTGGGTTCACCAGCCTGGAGTACGACCCGAACGGGATCGTCACCCGGTCGGTGCAGGACGAACGCGGCAACACCATCCAGGAGGTGACCTGCCAGGACCAGGCCGCCGACAGGTGTTCCAGCAGCTACTCCACCTACACGTTCTACAGCAGCGACCCGACGCATCCGAAGAGCGACCGGCTGACGGCGGTACGCGGGCCGGGCTCGTCCAGCGCGCAGGACGACACCTACCGGACGCAGTACTTCTACGACAACACCAACGGCAACCTGCGCAGCACGGTGGATCCGCTCGGGCGGCGTACGGAGATTGCCTACACCACCGGCGGGAGCGTCCCGGCCGGGCTGCCCACGCAGGTGCTGGACCCGTCGAAGGGCTGGCAGCTGATCACGTACACCTCGGCCGGTGACGTGGCGACGGTGGTCGACCCGGCGGGCGCGACCACCAGCTACACGTACGACCGGTTGGGTCGGGAACTGACCGAGACGGTGGTGATGCCGTCGTTCCCGCAGGGGCGGACCACCACCTACACGTACGACGCGATGGGCCGGGTGGCCACGCGGACCGATCCGGCGGTGACGAACCGGGTGACCGGCGCGGTGCACACGGCGGTGACCCAGCACGCGTACAGCCCGGACGGGTTGCTGACCCGGCAGACGGTCAGCGACGCCACCGGTGGTGACGTGGCCCGGGTCAGCGAATGGTCCTACGACGACCACGGCCGCCGGTCGCAGGCCGTCGACCCGATGGGCGACACCACCGGCTACCGCTACGACGTGTACGGGCACGTGGTGGAGCAGACCGACCCGGACGGGACGGTCAACGCCTACCAGCTGGACGTCAACGGCGACCTGCTGTCGCGCACGCTCAAGGGGTACACCGGGGACCCGAACGACCCGATCCCCGCTGCGGACCTGGTGGTGGAGTCGAACGTCTACGACCCGGCGGGCCGGTTGGCGTCGAGCACCGACGCGATGGGGCATGTCACGCGGTACACCTACACCGATGACGGGCGGACCGCGTCGGTGACCCGCACCGACGGGGACAGTTCGTTCCTGTTGGAGGCGAACAGCTACGACGCGGCGGGGAACCTGGTCGAGCACCGGACCGACAACGGGCAGACCGTCACGACGTACGCCTACGACGCGGCGGGCCGGCAGATCCGCAGCGTGCTCGACCCCGACGGGCTGCACCGGGTCACCGAGACCACCCTGTCGCCGGGTGACCAGGTGCTGTCCAGCGTCGCCCGGGACGGCTCCGGCGCGACGCTGGCCGTCACCGACCACGCGTACGACATCCTCGGCCGGGAGGTTTCGCAGACCCGGTACCGGTCGACGGACCGGACGACGACGCCGGTGGCCCGCTGGCGGCTTGACGAGACCAGCGGCACGGCGGCCGTCGACTCGGCCGGCAACAGCCCCGGTACGGCCACCGGTGTGACCTGGGAGAACGACGCCCAGCGGGGGCGGGTCGCGGCGTTCACCGGTGCCTCGTCGTCGCAGATCACCACGGCCGCCCCGGCGGTGGACACCACCCGGCCGTACACGGTGGCCGCCTGGGTGCGGGTCGACAACGACGGCAAGTCCGGCGCGGTGCTGACCGTGCCCGGTACCGCGCGGGTGAGTACGTCCCCCGCAAACCGCGACTTCGCCTTCCAGCTCCGGTTCGACCACACCATCGACGGATGGCGGGTGTCGACGAACGAGCAGCAGATGGGCGGATTGATCCGGTGTGAGTGTCCCTTCGGGGAAGGCACGGTGCAGGAGGAGCAGTGGCAGCACCTGGCCGTCGGCGTCGACCCGCAGGCCGACAAGTTCACCGTGTTCATCGACGGCGACAAGGTCGGCGAAAGCACCGGCGCGCGCTACCACAGCACGGCGATGGGCGGGCTGCGGATCGGCTCCGGGCTCGACGGGGCCATCTCCGACCTGCAGCTGTACCAGGGGATGTCGGCCGACGGCGGCTGGGCCGACCGGGTGGTCGCCGGCACCGTGCCGGCGGCCGACGCCACGGTGTCGCGCACCAGCCACGTGCTCGACGACGGCGGTCTGGCCACGGCGGTGCTGGATCCGCTGGGCAACACCACGAACATCGCCTACGACGAGGCCGACCGGCCGGCGGTGTCGACCGGCCCGCCGGTGCAGGCGGAGACCGGTGAACTCGACGCACCGGTGGTCACCGCCCGACCGGTGGAGCGGATCGGCTACAACGCGTTCGGCGATGTGGTTGCGGAGTCCGACCCGAACGGCGCGGTGACCCGGTACGCGTTCGACCGGGCCGGCCGGCCCTACGAAACCCGGCTGCCCGCGTACACCCCGCCGGGCGGGTCGACCCCGGTCGTCCCGGTCTTCACGGCGGCGTACGACAGCCTCGGCCAGGTCGTGTCGCAGACCGACCCGTTGGGCCGGGTCACCGGGTTCACCTACGACCAGCTGGGCCGGGTGGTGACCCAGGTGGCGCCGGACGGTGCCACCACGACCGCCCGCTACGACCTGGCCGGCAACCTGCTCGCGACCACCGATCCGACCGGGGCGGTGACCGGCAGCAGCTACGACCTGCTGGGCCGGACCACCAGCGTCAGCGAGGCGGTCCGCCAGACCGGCCAGACGCACACCACCACGATGGCCTACGACACCGCCGGTCGGCTGTCGGCGGTGACCACGCCGGCCGGGGTGACCACCGGGTACGGCTACACCGCCGCCGGTGAGCTGGCCAGCGTCGTCGACGGTGCCGGGCAGACCAGCCGGGTCGACCACGACGCCCTGGGCCGGCCGGTGCGGCAGACCAACCCGGACGGCACCTACACCATCACCACGTACGACCCGCTGTCCCAGCCGAGGGCGACGGCGGCGTACCGGGCGACCGGCGGGGCCGCCCTGGCCACCTCGGCCTGGACCTACGACGCCGCCGGCAACATGGTGGCGGCGACGGACGCGCGGGGCACCACGACCCGGTTGAGCTACGACGCGACGGGCCTGCCGCGCACCCAGTCCGAGCCGGTGGACGCGACGACGACGATCGAGTCGTCGTACGGCTATGACCTGGCGGGGAATCCGACCCGGTTCACCGACGGGCGGGGGCAGGCGTTCCGGACCACCTACAACGTGTGGGGGTTGCCACAGTCGCGGATCGAGCCGGCCACAGCGGCGTACCCGGACGCGGCGGACCGCACGTACACGACGGTGTACGACGTGGCGGGTCAGCCGGTGTCGCAGCGTGCGCCGGGTGGGGTGGCGCGGACCCTGGTCTACGACGACGCCGGTCGGCTGGAGCGCCAGTCCGGCTCCGGTGCCGAGGCGGCGACGCAGGACCGGACGTACGGCTACGACCCGGCGGGTCGGTTGGTGGAGTTCTCCGCGCCGGGGGGCACCAACCGGGTCGTGTACGACGACCGGGGGTTGCCGTTGTCGGTGACGGGTCCGTCCGGCGACGCGGCGTTCACCTACACACCGGACGGGTCGATGGCGTCGCGCGACGACGAGGCCGGGTTGACCCAGTACGGATACGACACGGCTGGCCGGTTGGCGTCGGTGAGCAACAGCAGCGCCGGGGTGTCGGTCGGCTACGCCTACGACGTGATGTCGGCGGTGTCGTCGATGTCCTACGGCGGCACCAACAACCGGCGGGTGTTCGACTACGACGATCTGCACCGGTTGACCAGCGACCGGCTGGTGCGGTCCAACGGCCAGGTCCTGGGGACGATCACCTACGGGTGGGACGCCAACGGCAACGAGACCAGCAAGACCGTAACCCGTGGCTCGACGACGGTCAGCAACACCTACACCTACGACCTCGCAGACCGGCTCACCTCGTGGGACGACGGCAATACGACGGTCGGCTACCGGTACGACGCGGCCGGCAACCGGACCGGGGTCGGCGATGTCGACTACGTCCACGACGCCCGCAACCGGCTGGTCTCCGACAGCACCGGCACCACCTACCGGTACACCGCCCGGGGCACCCGGGACCGGACGGTCACCGGTGGCACGACGGCGGTCGGGGTCGCGGACGCGTTCGATCAGATCGTCAGCCAGCAGCCGACCGGTGGTGGCAACGCCCGGGAGTACACCTACGACGCGTTGGGCCGGGCGCTGCGCAGCGACTTCCGGTACACCGGCCTCGGCAACGACCTCGCCATGGACGGCGCGGCGAAGTACCTGCGGGATCCGGACGGCGGTGCCGTCGCGGTCCGGGCGGGCAGCACCAGCCGGATGCTCTGGACCGACCTGCACGACGACGTCGTCGCCCAGTTCAACACCGCCGGTACGTCGGTGACCGGCAACCGCACCTACTCGCCGCTGGGTGAGGTGACGGCCACCAGTGGGATGGAGGGCAACCTCGGCTACCAGTCGGAGTGGACCGATCCGCGATCGGCGCGGGTCAACATGCACGCCCGCTGGTACGACCCGGCCGTCGGCCAGTTCGACAGCCGCGACAGCGTCACCGTCAGCCCGGTGTCGGATTCGATCCGGGCCAACCGCTACCAGTACGGCGACGGCAACTCGCTGACCGTCACCGACCCGACCGGTCACTTCGGCAAGCGGCTGCGCAACGCCTGGAAGAAGGTCTCCTCCGGCGTGCAGAAGGCCTGGAACACGGTCAAGGCCGGGGTGCAGCAGGCGTGGGAGCGAGTGTCTGAGTGGGCACAGGCGGCCCGCGAGCAGATCGCTGAAAAGTTCAACGACGTCAAGCAGGCTTTGTCGCAGGCCTATCAAAAGATGGCCGAGGCGATCAAAGGGGCCGTCGACCAGGTCGGCCAGTGGGCCCGTACGGCCCGGGACTGGATCGTCGAACACAAGGCCGACATCGTCGGCGCGCTGGTCGGGTTCTTCGTCGAAGCCGCCTGCATGGTCGCGATCGGCTGGACCGGGGTCGGCGCGGTCGCCTGCGGGGTGGCTTCCGGCGTGACCGGTGCCCTGGTCACCGGTGCCATGCAGGGTCAGACCGGCGTCGAGCTGCTGCGCACCGCCGTACTGGGTGGTGTCGCCGGTGGTCTGGGCGCGGCGCTGCCGATGATGGGCCCGGCAGCGGGCAAGGCGTTGAGCAAGGCCGGGTCCGCCGGGGCGAAGAAGGTCGCCGGCACCGGTGTCGGCAAGGCTGCGGCGTCGGCCGGCAGGGCTGCGGCGTCGGCCGGCAAGGCCGTCGGGCGCAAGGTCGACGACCTGTCGCGGGCGGTGTCGCGCGGCACCAGCCGGGCCACCCGGGAGGCGGCCGACTACGCCGATGACGCGGCCCGCGTCGGCGGCAGCCGGGTCGACGACCTCGCCGACGCAGCCGGCAGTTGTGTGCGGCACAGCTTCGCCCCTGATACCCGGGTACGGATGGCCGACGACACCACCAAACCGATCGCCGAGGTCGAGCTCGGCGACGAGGTGCTGGCTACCGACCCCGACACCGGGCAGACCACCGCCCGGCCGGTACGGGTCCTGCACCGCCACGCCGACCGGGACTTGACCGACGTCACGGTCACCGACACGCAGACCGGTGAGAGCACGGTCGTCGAGACGACCGCGCACCACCCGTTCTGGAACGCCACCACCGGACGGTGGACCGACGCCGCCGACCTGCGACCCGGCGACCGGCTGCGCAGCCCGGACGGCGAGACCACCCAGCGGGTCACCGCGGTCCGGGTCTGGACCGGCCTGAAGCGGATGAACGACCTCACCGTCGCCGGCGTCCACACCTACTACGTGGTGGCGGCCGACCGGCCGGTCCTGGTGCACAACTGCGGCGGCTACACGGACCTGTACCACGGCACGAGCCGGCAGGCGGCGGAGAACATCCGGAACAACGGCGTGGACACCGGATTCTCGTCACGGTCGAAAATGGACTTCGGGAAAGGGTTCTACACCACCCGGTCGCGGCAGCAGGCGGCCGACTGGGCGGGGAGTCCGCGGTTCGGTGGGGACGGCGTGGTGCTGCACTTCAAGGTGCCGAACGCGAAGCTCGACGCCATGGCGACGAAGAAGTTCACCGCGACCAGTCCCGATCTGGCCGACGTCGTGAAGCACTACCGCACCGGGGCCCGGGGCAATCCACTCGGCCGGCATCAGGTGGTGGAAGGGCCGATGCTGATGAACGTCGACAAGTTTGTCCGGCAGGGACTCCCCGCGCGCTGGAAGGGCAACCAGGTCGTCTTCTACGGCAAGGACGCCGGTCGGATACTGACCGCGGCCCTGCAGCCGTAGGAGAGTGAGGTGGACGTGTATCAGTTGGCGCTGTCAGCCGAGGTCCGGGATCTGCTGGACGCGACGGCGGACGAGATGGTCGAGCTGTTCGGCATCTCCCGTGCCGAGGCCGTCGCGCGGATCAACGAACGGTGGTACGGGCAGGACTTCTCCGGCGACGACGAGATGATCCTGCACGAGGACCGGCGGTACTGGGCGCTGTTCGTCTACTACGACGGCGAGGTCCCCGACTGGAGCGACGACGCCGACCGGTCCGGCTGGGTCGCCCGGCCGGCACCGGCCCGGGACTCCGGGCATTGGACCGTCCCGGGGTGATCACCCTGGGCCCGGTCAGCTGAGCTGACCGCACGACTACCGGCGGCGGGTGTTCCCGCCGACGCGTACAGCATCGGAAGCGACCGCGACGAGGCGTACTGCCTGATCTACGACGGCGACCGGTGGAGCGTCTACTACAGCGAACGGGGTCGCCGCACCGACGAGGTGCGGCACACCACCGAAGCCGAGGCCTGCGCGGACCTTGTCGGGCGACTGATGGGCGACCGCGTCGTGCGGAGCCGGAGTTCGGAAGGTCAGTTTGGTGAGTGAGGTCAGCTGATGGTGCAGATGGCCGTGCCGGCGCTGACGACCGCGCCGGCCTCAGCGGCCAGGCCGCTGACGGTGCCGGCCTTGTGGGCGTTGATCGGCTGTTCCATCTTCATCGCCTCCAGCACCACAATCAGGTCGCCCTCGGCCACCTGGTCGCCGTCAGCGACCGCGATCTTGATGATGGTGCCCTGCATCGGCGACACCAGGGCGTCGCCGCTGGCCGCTGCCGCGCTGGCGCCGCCCCGGCGGCGGGCCGGCTTTCGGGCCCCGGTCGGCGCGGCAGCCGTACCGCTGCCGAAGCCGGCAGGGAAGCTGACCTCCAGCCGCTTGCCGCCGACCTCGACCACGACGGTCTCGCGGGGTTCGGGGGCGTCGTGGGCCGCCGCCGGTGCGGTGTACGCCGGCACGGTGTTGTCGAACTCGGTTTCGATCCACCGGGTGTGCACGGTGAACGGCTCGCTGGTGAACGCCTCGTCGCGGACCACCAGTCGGTGGAACGGCAGGGCAGTGGCCATCCCGTCGACGACCATCTCGTCCAGTGCCCGCCGGGCGCGTTCCAGCGCCTCGGTGCGGGTCTCGCCGGTGACGATCAGCTTGGCCAGCAGCGAGTCGAAGTTGCCGCCGACGACGTCACCGGCGACGACGCCGGTGTCCACCCGTACGCCGGGGCCGGTGGGCAGCCGCAGCGCGGTGATGGCGCCCGGCGCGGGCAGGAAGTTGCGGCCCGGGTCCTCACCGTTGATCCGGAACTCGATGGAGTGCCCGCGTGGGGTCGGGTCCTCGGTGAACCGCAGCGGCTCGCCGGCCGCGATCCGGAACTGCTCGCGGACCAGGTCGATGCCGGCGGTCTCCTCGGTGACCGGGTGTTCCACCTGCAGCCGGGTGTTGACCTCCAGGAACGAGATGGTGCCGTCGACGCCGACGAGATATTCGACGGTGCCGGCGCCGTGGTAGCCGGCCTCACGGCAGATCGCCTTGGCGCTGGCGTGGATCTCGGCACGTTGGGCGTCGGTGAGAAAGGGCGCAGGCGCCTCCTCGACGAGCTTCTGGTGGCGGCGCTGCAGCGAACAGTCCCGGGTGCCGACCACGATCACGTTGCCGTGCTGGTCGGCGAGGACCTGCGCCTCGACGTGCCGGGGGCGGTCCAGGTAGCGCTCGACGAAGCATTCGCCGCGACCGAACGCGGCGACCGCCTCACGGGTTGCCGAATCGAACAGGTCGGCGATCTCGGCCATCTCGCGGGCGACCTTCAGGCCGCGCCCGCCGCCGCCGAACGCGGCCTTGATCGCGACCGGTAGTCCGTGCTGCTCGGCGAAGGCGACCACCTCGTCCGGGCCGGCGACCGGGTCGGCGGTGCCAGGCACGAGCGGTGCGCCGGCCCGCTGGGCGATGTGCCGGGCGGTGACCTTGTCGCCGAGGTCGCGGATCGCCTGCGGGCTGGGGCCGATCCAGGTCAGCCCGGCGTCGATGACGGCTTCGGCGAAGTCGGCGTTCTCGGAGAGGAACCCGTACCCGGGGTGGACGGCGTCGGCCCCGGACCGGGCGGCGACGTCGAGCAGCTTGTCGATCCGCAGGTAGGTGTCGGCTGCGGTCTCCCCGCCGAGGGCGTACGCCTCGTCGGCGAGGCCGGCGTGCAGCGCGCCACGGTCGGCGTCGGCGTAGACCGCGACGCTGGTCAGGCCGGCGTCCTGACAGGCCCGGATGACCCGGACGGCGATTTCGCCCCGGTTTGCGACGAGAACCTTGCGCACGCCCTGTCCTCCTCTGCTCACGGACTAATGCGGGAGTCTAACGGCCGGCTTCATCGCCTTGACCAGCGCTGAGGGTGGGATGAGGCACTGCCCAATAGGCTGCGGATGTGTCTGCCACCCGGATGATGATTCTCGGCCTGGTCAACTGGATGCAACCGGTGCACGGCTACGACGTACGCCGGGAGCTGCTGAGCTGGCGCGCGGACAGCTGGGCCAACGTCGCCCCGGGCTCGATCTACCACGCACTGCGCAAGCTCGCCGAGGAAGGTCTGCTCCGGCAGGTGGGGACCGCTCAGATCGGTGCCCGGCCGGCCCGGACCAGTTACGAGATCACCGCGGCCGGAGTCGACGAGTTCGAGAGCCTGTTGCGCCAGCACTGGCGAGGATGCCGGCCGCCGGCCGAACCGTTCCTCAGCGCCTTCGCGTTCCTGCCGGCGCTGCCCAGAGCGGAGGCGGTCGAGGCGCTGCGGGCCCGCGCTACGACGCTGCGGGCCGGCAACGCCACCGCCCGCGCTGAGCTGGCCGGCGGCTGGCCGAGGCAGAAACCGTCGTACGTCGGCTGGATGCTGGAGCTGACGATTGCGCGTACCGAGGGGGAGATCGCCTGGTGTGAGCGGATCGCCGACCTGATCGAGTCGGGCGTTTCGTACCACCCGGTGGAGAAGTCCGCCGATCCGGCCTGGTCTGGGTGGCAGGCTGACCGTGACACGTCATCCGGCGCGCAGGAGGGGGAGCCGGCGTAAGGCCGCATCGGATAATCAACGTTGACTATAGGGTTCGCGTGGGCATAGCGTGCCAGACGCGACGTGGGAGCTGGCACTGTTCGGTGTGCCCACGGGGGAGAATGGCCGGCACCCGCTGGCCCGGCAGGCCAGGAGCACATTTCTATGATCGAGACCAAAGGGCTGCGGAAGTCGTTCCGTTCCCGGCAGGGGCGCGCCGCGAAGACCGTCGATGCGGTCCGAGGCGTCGACATGCTGGTCGAGGAGGGCGAGATCTTCGGCTTTCTCGGCCCCAACGGAGCCGGCAAGACGACCACGCTACGGATGCTCGCCACGCTGATCGAGCCGGACGGCGGGGAAGCCGTGATCGCCGGGGCCGACCTGCTGCGCAACCCCGGCGAGGTACGCCGCCGCATCGGCTACGTCGCCCAGGGCGGCAGCACCTGGGACGAGGTCACCGGCCGCGAGGAGCTGGTGATGCACGCCCGGATGTACGGCATCGGCAAGTCCGAGGCACAGCGGCGGGCCACCCGGGCCCTGGCCGCGTTCCAACTGACCGAGTACGCCGACCGCAAGTGCAAGACGTACTCCGGCGGGCAGCGGCGGCGCGTCGAGATCGCCCTGGGCATCATCCACGAGCCGAAGGTGGTCTTCCTGGACGAGCCGACCAGCGGCCTGGATCCGCAGAGCCGCGCCCACATGTGGGACGAGATCCGCCGGCTGCGCGCCGAGGGTATGACAGTCTTCATCACCACCCACTACCTCGACGAAGCCGACGCGCTCTGCGACCGGATCGCGATCATGGATCACGGTGAGGTCGTCACCGAGGGCACCCCCGCGGCGCTCAAGCGGGAGATCTCCGGCGAGGTCGTCACTGTCGGGCTGCCCGTCGGTACGGCGGCCACCGCCGCCCAACTGCTCGACAGCCAGCCGTACGTGACCAAGCTGGAAACTCCGGACGAGGGAGGTCTGCGGCTGTTCGTCGATGACGGTGCCACCGCGATCCCGCAGATCCTGCGTGCCATCGACGGCGCCGGTCTCGAGCTCGGTTCGATCGAGCTGCACCGGCCCAGCCTCGACGACGTGTTCCTCACCAAGACCGGCCGTTCGCTGCGCGAGAGCTGACCAGGGAGACCACACGATGAAGTTCCTCCGCGACACCTGGCTGATCTTCCAGCGGCAGGCGTTCCTGCTGCTGCGCAACCCCGTCTGGATCTTCGTCGGGGTGTTCCAGCCGGTCATGTACCTGGTCCTGTTCGCCCCGCTACTCAAGCCCGCCCTGGCCCCGATGGGGGCGACCACCAACGCGGAGGTCTACCGCCTCTTCGTGCCCGGTCTGCTGGTGCTGCTGGCCATCTTCGGCGGGCTGTTCCAAGGCTTCGGTCTGATCGCCGAGCTGCGCGCCGGGGTGATCGAACGCTCCCGGGTCACCCCGGTGAGCCGGTTCGCCCTGCTGCTCGGTCGCAGCCTGCGTGACGTGGTGTCCCTGCTGCTGCAGGCCGTCATCATCACGGTGCTGGCGATCCCGTTCGGGCTCACCGTGCACCTCGGCTACCTGCTGCTGGCCTACCTGCTGCTCGCCCTGATCGCGCTGATGACCTCGGCGGTGTCCTACGGCGTCGCGTTGCTGGTCCGCAGCGAGGACGCGCTCGCCCCGCTGATGAACACGGTGGCTCAGCCGGTGCTACTGCTCTCCGGCATCCTGCTGCCGCTGACGTTCGCACCGCTGTGGCTGCAGGGGGTGGCCAAGTGGAACCCGTTCGCCTGGGCGGTCGACGGCACCCGGGCGCTGTTCGCCGGCAACCTCGGCGACGATGCCGTCTGGCAGGGGCTGCTGATCACCCTGGTGCTGGCCAGCCTCGCGGTCACCTGGGCGGCCCGCGCCTTCGCCCGCAGCGTCCGCTAGCCCGCAGACCACCCGTTGGGCTGCCCTCTGCACACGGCAACGGCACAGAGGGCAGCGGTTCCAGGTTAGCGCCGGCTGGCCCGGCCCGCCGTCACCGGCGGCGGGCCAGGGTCAGCCCGTCGGCGATCGCCAGCATCACCACGTCCACCCGGTCGTCGGCGGCGACCTGCCGATTGAAGGCGACCATCGCCTCGTCCTCCGCGCCCTGTGGCGCCAGGACCCGGCCATGCCGCAGCACGTTGTCGACCACGATCAGCCCGCCGGGGCGCATCCGGGGCACCAGCTCACCCCAGTACACCGGGTAGCTGATCTTGTCGGCGTCGATGAAGGCCAGGTCGATGTGCGGCTCGTCCGGCAGCGCCCGCAGCGAGTCGGCCGCCGGCCCGATCCGCAGGTCGATCCGGTCGTCGACGCCGGCGCGCTGCCAGTAGCGGCGGGCCACCGAGGTGAACTCCTCCGACACGTCCAGGCAGATCAGCTGTCCGCCCGGCGCGAGACCCCGGGCGATCGCGAGCGCGGACAGCCCGGTGAAGGTGCCGACCTCGACCGCCTGACGGGCGTTCACCAGCCGGGTCAGCAACGTCATCAGCGCCGCCTGCTCGGGCGCGACCTGCATCTGCGCGTTCTCCGGCAGCGCGGTCGCGGTCTCGGCGATGAGATCACCGACGACCTCGTCGGGTGGGGTGCCATGTGCGACGACATAGGCCTGGAGAGTATCGGTCATCGGCAGGGTCTTGGTGGTCATACGCAGACGCTAGCCGGTCACCGCCCGCCGTCGGTCTCACCCCACAGATCGGTGATGGCGTAGCCGACGTCGGCGACAAGCCGGCGCAGCAACGGCAGCGACAGCCCCACGACCGTGCCGTGGTCACCCTCGATACGCTCCAGGAACGGGCCGCCCAACCCGTCGATGGTGAACGACCCGGCCACGTGCAGCGGCTCTCCGGTGGCCACGTACGCCGCCAGTTCCTCGTCGGTGATGTCGGCGAAGTGCACCACGGTGGCCGCGGTGCGTTCGGCATGCGCGCCGGTGGCGAGGCTGGTCAACGAATGCCCGGTGTAGAGCACCCCGGAACGTCCGCGCATCCGCCGCCACCGGGCCCGGGCGTCGGCGGCGTCCGCCGGCTTGCCGTAGACCGCCCCGTCGAAGGAGAGCACCGAGTCGCAACCAAGGACCAGCAGATCGGTGCCGTCGGCGGCCCGGTCCGGTCGGAGTCGCTCGGCGACGGCGGCCATCTTCATCCGGGCCAGCGCCAGGCACAACTCGTCGGCCCGGTCCAGCGTCACCGACTCTTCGTCGACCCCGCTGACCAACACCTGCGGGGTGATTCCGGCGGCCTGTAGCAGTTTGTGCCGGGCCGGACTCGCCGAGGCGAGCACCAGCCGCGGACGCAGCGAGGTAGGCACGAACGGTGAGGCTACCGGCCGGGTGGAAGCCGGCCGAACATCAGCGGGGCAGTGCCGACGCCCGCCAGGCGTCCGGCCCGGGGCGGGGCAGCGCACCGTCGGCCGGTCGGGCAGAGCGCTCCCACCGGGAGCCGGACGGCCGAGGGTCGCCACTGTCGGAAATCGGACGGGTACCCGCAACCACCGCACCGACGAGTGCGGCGAGCTCCTCGGCGCTCGGAGTGCCCCGTACGACCCGCCATTCCCGCTCCGCGTCGGCCATCGGCGCAGTTTACGTCCTGTCGGGCGGGTCAGCGACCTGCCCGATCATGGCCCGGCGCGAGTGGTGAGAATTACCAGCGCGATGTGACCGCCGCGGGGTTGGCGGATCGTACAATATGACGCGCGGCTCACACCGCCGCGTGCCGATCGTGTGGCACTCAGATCTTCCGGGTACGGTCATTTGGATGTCCGTGGTGCCCCCGCAACTAGTTGCTGACCGTTACCGGCTGGTCGAGCCGCTCGGTCAAGGCGGCATGGGCCGGGTCTGGATGGCCCGGGACGAGGTGCTGCACCGCGACGTCGCGATCAAGGAACTGGTGCCGCCGCCGGGTCTGACCACCCAGGAACGCCGCGAGATGCGCGAACGTTCGATGCGGGAGGCGCGGGCGATCGCCCGGCTCAATCACATCAACGTGGTACGCGTCTTCGACGTCCTGCAGACCGACGGTGACCCGTGGATCGTCATGGAGTACGTGGCGTCGCGGTCGTTGCAGGACGTGCTCGCCGAGGCCGGCCCGGTGCCGGCCGTCCGGGCCGCGGAGATCGGAATCGGGGTGCTCGGCGCGCTGCGGTCGGCCCACCTGTCCGGAGTGATGCACCGTGACGTCAAGCCCGGCAACGTTCTGCTCGGCCACGACGGCCGCGTGGTGCTGACCGACTTCGGGCTCGCCACCGTTCCCGGTGACCCCAACGTCACCCGGACCGGGCTGGTGCTCGGATCACCGGCGTACATCGCTCCGGAGCGGGCGCGGACCGGCAGCGCCGGGCCGGAAGGTGACCTGTGGTCCCTCGGTGCCACCCTGTACGCGGCCGTCGAAGGACAGTCGCCGTACGCACGGCCGACCGCGATCGCCACGCTCTCCGCGTTGGCCACCGAGCCCCCGCCGCCGGCCCGCCGGGCGGGTCCGCTCAAACCGGTCCTCGCCGGGCTGCTGCGCAAGGACCCACACGCCCGGATGAAGGCCGACGAAGCGGAGCGGCTGCTCATCCGGGCGAGTGGTCGCGGTCCCCGTCGCGGTCGCTCACTGCTCGACGGGGTACGCCGACCCAGCCCGCTCGGGTCCCGTGAGGTCCGGCCGGGCGAGTCCCGTACCGGACTCGTGCCCGGTCCACGTGCCGGCGCCGCTCGTATCCCGACTCCGGGCACCCCGCTGCCGACGGCGTTGCCGGTGGTCCCCGGGCCGGCCAAGTACAGCGCGCCCGTCCGGCCGGCCAGTTCGGCCGACGCGACCCGAGTCGTCACGCCGGCCGGGGCCGAGCCGGCGGCCGAGACGACGGTCCTCCCGCCGCAAGCCAGGACGACGCAACAGAAGGTCCCGGCTGGGCAGGCACCGACAGCGAAGGCCACGGCCGGTGCGGCTCCGGTCGACTCCACCGCCCTCGCCGCAGCGGCACCGGCGACGGAGCAACCAGCCGACGCCGCCGAAACCGGCAGCGGACAGCCGGTCGCAGCCGGGCCGGCCGCCCAGACGGCGGTGACCGACGGTACGGCCGTCGACGGTACGGCCGTCGACGGTACGGCCGTCGACGGTACGGCCGTCGACGGTACGGCGGTCGAGGCAGCGGCGCCGACCGCGCCGTCGGACACGGACCGTTCAGCAGCGGTCTCAGCTCCCGCTCCGGCCCCGGCCCCGGTGATCGCGAACGCCGCGGTGCCGCCGCCAGACACCCAGAGCCGGCAGAACTGGTCCGGCCCCGCGCGGGTCTTCGACCGGGTCGCCCGGACCACCACCACGGTGCCGCGCAAGTGGTTGCTCAGCGGCGTGGCCGGGGCGGTCGTGCTGGTGCTCCTGGTGACCGTCGCGTTGCTCAGCTCCGGCGACGAGGGCGAACGGCGCGGGCAGCTCGGCACCGACCCGCAGCCGGCGCCGCCAGCGGCGAGCGCCGCCGCGTCCACCGAGCCGACCCCCGAACCGGGCTCGGTCGCGCCGACGCAGGCCGCGCCCGTCGCGTCAGCGGAACCGCCGCAGAGCAGCGCTCCGACCCCGTCGCCGGATCAGAACGCGCCGCTGCCCGCCGGGTGGCGGCTGCACCAGGACTCCACCGGCTTCTCCGTGCCGGTGCCCGAAGGCTGGTCGGTCAGCAGGCAGGGTAGCCGGGTCGAGTTCCGGGAGACCACCCAGCTGGGTCGGCTGATCATCATCGACCAGACCAACGAGCCCAAGTCCGATCCGGTCGCCGACTGGGAGAACCAGGAGAGCAACCGCCGGAGCGGCTACATCAACTACGAACGGGTCCGGATCGAAGCCGTCGACTACTATATTTCGGCGGCCGACTGGGAGTTCCGGTACACCAGTAGGCAGGGTAACCGGCTGCAGGTGCGCAACCGTGGCTTCGTCACCGCCCCGGACCAGGCGTACTCGATCTACTGGTCCACCTCTGCCGACCGGTGGCAGGAGGACCTGGTGTTCTTCGACCTGATGGCGAGCCGGTTCCAACCCGCTTCGAGCTGAGCGGAGACTCACCCGCATGAACTTCCGATCTTCGGGGTAACAACCGGAGCACGACGGAAGGAGGGTGCGACATGTTCAACCGTCGACGAATCGTCAAGCCGAGTGTGGCACTGTGGATGCTGGTGGCCGTGGCCGACCTGGCCCTGCTGGTCGCCAGTGTCGGTCTGCTGACCGTACTGCTGGTGCTCTCCGGCGCCGCCAGCGTGGCCGTCGCCGCGGTCGGTGCCTTTCGAATGGTCGGCCGCAGTCTGGCCGGCGACCACCGGTCGGCCTAGCGCCGCGGTCTGGTGGGCCTGATGCGCGGTGAGTAGGCTCGCGGGCTGTGTCGATAACCGGGCTGACGGAAATGTGGGATCGCCTCTTCGGAGCGCAGCCCGACCCGCCGCCGCTGCTGGTGCTGATCACCGCGGCCGTGGCGTTGGTCGTGGTGATCATCCGGTTGCCGTGGCGGATCGCCCGCAACGCGATCACCATCGCGCACGAGGGCGGCCACGCGCTGATCGCGCTGGTAACCGGCCGCAAACTGCGGGGGATCCGGCTGCATTCAGACACTTCCGGGCTGACGCTGTCCGCCGGCCGGCCCACCGGGCTCGGCATGATCCTCACCCTGCTGGCCGGGTACGTCGCACCGTCACTGGTCGGCCTGGTCGGGGCGTGGCTGCTCGGCGGCAACCGGATCACCCTGCTGCTGTGGATCGCCGTCGCGCTGCTGTTCGCCATGTTGCTGCTGATCCGCAACGTCTTCGGCATCGTGTCGATCATGGTCACCGGTGGGGTGGTCTTCGCCGTCTCATGGTTCGCCAGCCCGCAGGTGCAGGCCGCTTTCGCGTACACCGGGGTGTGGTTCCTGCTGATCGGCGGGATCCGGCCGATCGGCGAGTTGCAGCGCCTCCGCGCCCAGGGCCGGTCGCCGGAATCGGACGCCGACCAGCTCGCCCGGCTGACCCGGATTCCCGGCCTGATCTGGGTGGGTTTCTTCGGGCTGGTCACCGTCATGGCCCTGGTCGTCGGCGCGTTGTTGCTGACCGGCCCGATGCTGCCGGAGCTCAGCCTGCCGGCCGTCGGCCTGTCCGGGCAGTGACGGCCGACCGCCAGCGCGGGCCTACAGCGGGATGTTGCCGTGCTTCTTCGGCGGCAGGGTCTCCCGCTTGCCGCGCAGCATCCGTAGCCCTCGGGACACCTGCACCCGGGTCTGTGACGGGGCGATCACCGAGTCGACGTAACCGCGCTCAGCGGCGACGTAGGGGTTGGCCAACCGCTCCTCGTACTCGGCGATCCGCTGCGCCCGCACGGCGGCCTGGTCGTCGGCAGCGGCCAGCTCCGCGCGGTGCAGGATGTTGACCGCGCCCTGCGCGCCCATCACCGCGATCTGCGCGGTCGGCCAGGCGAAGTTGAGATCCGCGCCGAGATGCTTGGAACCCATCACGTCGTACGCCCCGCCGTAGGCCTTGCGGGTGATCACGGTGACCTTCGGTACGGTCGCCTCGGCGTACGCGTAGATCAGCTTCGCGCCGCGCCGGATGATCCCGTCCCACTCCTGGTCGGTGCCGGGCAGGAAGCCCGGAACGTCGACGAAGGTGAGCACCGGGATGTTGAACGCGTCGCAGGTGCGCACGAACCGGGCGGCCTTCTCCGAGGCGCCGATGTCCAGGCAGCCGGCGAAGTGCATCGGCTGGTTGGCGACCACCCCGACCGGCCGGCCCTCGACGCGCCCGAACCCGACCACGATGTTCCGCGCGTAGAGCGGCTGGACCTCCAGGAACTCGCCGTCGTCGAGGACGTGTCCGATCACCCGGTGCATGTCGTACGGATGGTTCGCCGAGTCTGGGACGATGCTGTCCAGCTCACGGTCGTCGTCGGTGACGGTCGGCGACGGCTCAGCCGGCAGCGTGGGCGGGTCGTCGAGGTTGTTGCTCGGCAGGTACGCCAGCAGCGCCTTGACGTAGTCGATCGCGTCGTCCTCGTCGGTCGCCAGATAGTGGGCGTTGCCGCTGGTGGCGTTGTGGGTTCGGGCGCCGCCGAGCTCCTCCATCCCGACGTCCTCGCCGGTGACCGTCTTGATCACATCGGGGCCGGTGATGAACATGTGCGACGTCTTGTCGACCATGATGGTGAAATCGGTGACGGCCGGGGAGTAGACCGCCCCGCCGGCGCACGGCCCCATCACCAGGGAGATCTGCGGGATCACGCCGGAGGCGCGTACGTTGCGGAAGAAGATCTCGCCGTAGCGGCCGAGGCTGACCACCCCCTCCTGGATGCGGGCGCCACCGGAGTCGTTGATGCCGATCATGGGACAGCCGATCTTCATCGCCAGGTCCATCACCTTGACGATCTTCTCGCCGAACACCTCACCGAGCGAGCCGCCGAAGACGGTGAAGTCCTGTGCGAAGACGCACACCTGCCGCCCGTCGACTGTGCCGTAGCCGGTGATCACCCCGTCGCCGTACGGGCGGGTCCGCTCCAGCCCGAAGTCGGTCGACCGGTGCCGGGCGAACTCGTCGAGCTCGACGAAGGAACCCTCGTCCAGCAGCATCGCGATGCGTTCCCGGGCGGTCTTCTTGCCCCGGGCATGCTGTTTCTCCACCGCGCGGGCCGAGCCGGCGTGCACCGCCTCGTCGACCCGCCGTTCCAGATCCGCCAGCTTGCCGGCGGTGCTGTGGATGTCGGTTCCGGCCCCGGACTGCTCACTCGTCACGCCCACACCGCGGATCGTATCGACGCGACGACGTCGGGGCCGGCACGGATCGTGTGCGGTTTCCCTCAGTAGTGGGCCCAGGCCGCCGGTGCTGGGGGGCGTGATCGGCGGCGTCCGTCACGTTTCCTCTGCGTTGTCCTGTTCGTTACCACCACCGTGACGGTGTTGGGAGTCGCACTTATCGCGTCCGGGCTGACCGTGTTGCTGGTGATGTGGCGCACGCTCTGGCCGGGTCGGGCGATCGCCGAGGGCTGGACGGTCCCCGAGGGCCGGGTCGATGTCGAGACGGCGTCGCCGTCCGGCACGGGGCGCGTCGACGGGGGTGGCCGTCGGCGGCGTGGCCGTCGGCGGGCGACCCGCACCGGTCTGTTCCGCCGCCAGCGTGCCGCCACCGCTGCGGTCACGGCGGCCACGGTCACCGGCTCGGCCACCACCACCGTGACGGCCGCGGTCGCGCTGGTCCCGCAGCAGCGCGTCGGCGCAGGCGTACGGGCGACCGGGGCGCCCGTGGCGGCACCGGCCCCGCAGCCCGGGGTCGAGCCGCGGCCCGGGGCCGAGCGGCCGACCGCCACGGAGGAGTTCGACTGGTTCGACCACGAGGTCTTCGTGCCGGTGATTGGTACGACCGTCACCGGCGAGCCCTTCCGTGGGGTCGCCCCGGTACCGGACGGCCGGCACCGTCGGCGCTGAGCGCCGTAGGGTGGACTGATGCCCAGTTCGCCGTACACCGACCTGGATCGCCCTCCGCTGGATCAGCGGGCGCTGCGTCGGGCGCTCGTCGTCCCCGGTGGCCTCTGGACCGACCTGGAGGTGCGCCCGGTGACCAGATCCACCAACGCGGACGTGCTCGCCGCCGCTCGGGCCGGCGCGGCGGAAGGCCTGGTCGTCGCGGCGGAGCAGCAGAGCGCCGGCCGGGGCCGGCTGGGCCGGGACTGGATCTCCCCGCCCCGGGCCGGGCTGGCGGTGAGCGTGCTGTTGCGTCCGGCGCAGGCCCGTCCGTCGCGGGGGTGGCCGGCGGTGCCGATCTCCCGCTACGGCTGGCTGTCGCTGCTCGCCGGTGTCGCGCTGGCCGAGGCGGTGACCCGGCTGACGGAGCTGCCGGCGAGGTTGAAGTGGCCCAACGACCTGTTGATCGACGGTGCCAAGTGCGCCGGGATCCTCGCCGAAGCGGCGCCGGTCGGACCGGCCGCGCTCGCCGCGCCGTCGACTCCACCGGAGCTGGTCGGGGCGGCGACCGCCGACGCACCCGCAGTGGTGCTGGGTATCGGACTGAACGTCACGCTGCGATCCGACGAGTTGCCGCAGCCCGGTGCCGGGCTGCCGGTGACGTCGCTGCAGCTGGCCGGGGCCTCGACGGCGGACCGGGATCCGTTGCTGCGGGCGGTGCTGCGTGGGCTGGAGAGCTGGTACGGGCGATGGCGCGGTGCCGGGGGCGACCCGGTGGCCGCCGGGCTGCATCCGGCGTACCTGCGAAACTGTGTGACGCTGGGCCACGAGGTGCGGGTGTCGTTGCCGTCCGGCTCGGTCCATGTCGGGGTGGCACGCACGATCGACGACGATGGCCGGCTGGTGGTTCGGACCGCCGACGGTGACGTGGCGGTGTCGGCCGGCGACGTGTCACATGTGCGCCCTGGTGGAACGCCGGGAAACGGTACGCACGGTTGACGATTCTGCGTCGGTGACCCGCTACGGTCACCCCGGCGGCCGTAGCGTGGCCCGCCGGCCGGGCCCGCTTGCCCGGCCCCGGTCGAGGAGGTTGGCGTGGCGTTTCCCGAGGACATGCTCACGGATGACGAGCATGTCGTGTTGCACCTGCACCCGCACTGGAAGGTCCTGGTGCGACCGGTGCTGGTGAGCTTGTTGGCGGTCGCCGCGGTGGTGGCCGGATTCCTACTGTTGCCCGACGGCACCGGTGCGACGGTGGCGCTCTACGCGATCGCCGTGGTCGCGCTGTCGCTGGTGCTCTGGCTGGCGCTCTGGCCGTTGGTGGTCTGGCGGTCCACGCACTACGTGTTCACCAACGAACGGGTCGTGCTGCAGCACGGGGTGTTCTCCCGGGAACGTCGGGACATCCCGCTCAACCGGGTCAACGACCACTCGATGAATCAGCAGTTCAGCGAGCGGCTGCTGGGATGTGGCACGCTGACGATCGAGTCGGCCGGCGAACGTGGACAGACCGTCCTCGCCGACATTCCCGGCGTCGGTCGGGTGCAGACCAAGCTGTACGAGTTGGTGGAGGCCCACCACGACCGGCACAGCCTGGGCGACGGTGAGATGCGGGAGATCCTGCAGGAGGTCCGGCAGGACCGTGCCGGGGAGTCTCCGGCGCCGTCCTGACGGCTGAGTCGTAGCGGCCGGTCTGCCGGGATCAGCCCGGCGGGCCGCCGTCACGCCGGGCGAACCAGCCCCGGAAGCGGGTCCGTAGCACCTCGCGTTCGGGCCGGTCGTAGGTGTCGATCCGGGTCAGCGAGCCGAGCAGGGTGACGGTGCCGAGTCCGGGGCGGGCGCTGGACAGCTTGCGGCCGAGCACGTCGAGGCGCCCGGCGAGGCGATCTCCGGCGTACACCGGGGCCAGCCAGCGCAGCTCTTCCAACCCCGGGGAGGCGTCGGCGGCCGCCCGGGAGAGCACCGCTTCGACGTAGGCCCGCATGAAGAGGCTCACGGTGAAGAAGCCGCTGGCGATGAGTACGCCATGGTGACTGTCCCGGGCCAGCCGTGCGTCGATGTGGTACCACTGTGGATCGAATCGCTCGGCGAAGCTGACCATCTCCGCGCCATCCACAGTGGTGACGCCAAGGTCGAAGGAGCCGCCGGGGGTGAGGTCCTCGAAGAACAGGTCGGCGTCACCGCCGGTGCCGGAACGCACAGCCGTGCGTCAGTGGTTGCCCGGGCGGGTCCCTGCGGCGACGCCCGCAGTGGAACCGATGCCGGTCGGATCGGACAGAGGGGCTGGGCTGTCCAGCACCTGATCGGCCGGCCGCTTGGGTGCCACCTGTTGCGGGATACGGGATGCCGACTCCGCGTCGACCGGTGGCGCCGACGGCGCGGGCCGGAAGACGAACGTTCGGTAGGCCCAGAAGCGGAAGATCGTGCCGAGCGCCAGGCCGAAGACCTTGACGATGTTGAGCGTCAGCAGCCCGGTCATACCGAAGCCGTACTTGGCCAGCGCCAGGATGCCGACCTCGATCAGCAGCCCGGTGATGTTGAACAGGAAGAACAGCACGTACTCGCGCCGCAGGGCCGACCTGGGTCGGTCCCGATAGGTCCAGTGCCGGTTCATGAAGTACGACGTGGTGGTGGCCACGATCGCCGCGACGACTGTCGCCTTCAGCTGACCGTCGGCGAGAACGGTCAGCGCCAGCGTGTTGAACACCGCGAAGTTGATCACCGTATTGATGCCGCCCACGGTGCCGAACTTCAGGACCTCGCGGATGAACCTCTGCCACCGATCGGGCAGAAGGCGGAGTAGTCGCATCAGATCACCATACGGCAGTTCGGGTGCCAGCCTGGTGCTACCGGCCAGGTGGGCCGCGCCGCCCAGCAGGTGGATCAGGCCGGTTCACCCGGCCGGTCCGGGGCGGCCGGGTCGCGGGTCACTCGCGTTCGGCGGCCGGGTCGCGGGTCACTCGCGTTCGGCGACCGCCGCGGGCACCACGGCGGGCGCGGCGACGATGAAGACGAACCTGCGGTACGCCCAGAACCGGAACAGGGTGCCCAGTGCGACCCCGACCCCGTTGGCCGCGATGTTGTCGGCGAGCAGGCTGCGGAACACCACAGGCCAGATGCTGCCCAGCCCGTAGTGGCTGATCGCCAGGCAGCCGAGCCCGATGCCGAGTCCGACCGCGTTGAAGAAAAAGTAGAGCCCGTATTCACGGGCGAGTCCGGACCGGGCCCGGTGGCGCCAGGTCCAGAACCGGTTGCCGACGAACGCCACCGACGCGGCCGCCACCGTCGACAGGGTCTTGGCGGTCAGCGGACCCATCCCGAAGACGCTGGCGGCGATGTTGAACAGCACGATGTCGATGATGAACGCCACTCCACCGACGACGCCGAACTTGCCCGCCTCGCGGACCAGCAGGCCGAACCGGTCACGGATCCGGTCCGCCAACGACGACGCGGTGGCGGGCGCGGATGAGCCTCCGGCGGCGGGCGCGGGCACGCCTTCGAGCGTAGCGGTTGTCGGCGTGCCAGGTGGCGCGGTGGGGCGGCAGCCACTCGGCTTCACTGACCCGAACTTCACATCGGTCACCCAAAGTAATCGCATTGGGTGCGAGTGGTCCGCCGGAGGATTTTGCGTACAACTGCTCGTTGGAGCGAGAAACAGCTCGTCAGATTGCAGATGACCCCATCTTGTGCAGTTGTTCACAAGCTCCACGGCTGTCTCGGACGGTCGATCGGTTTACCCTGAGTCCAACTCCCGGACTTGTATCCCGGCGGCTGGCCCAGCCATTCGCCGGTGCCCGTGCACTCCAGGAACGAGGTCAGCGCCGACCACGAGGAGATCGCCATGACTGCAACGGCCACCACGCCCCTGACGTCGAACAGTCCGAGTCCCGCTCCCACCAACCACACCCGTCTGCTCGCCTGGGTGCGCGAGATCGCCGCCCTGACCACGCCGGAGCAGGTCGTCTGGGCGGACGGCTCAGCTGCCGAATGGCACCGGCTCACCGATGAACTCGTCGACTCCGGCACCCTGGTCCGGCTCGACGGCGAACGCCGCCCGAACTCCTTCTGGGCCCGTACCGACCCGACCGACGTGGCCCGGGTCGAGGAGCGCACCTTCATCTGCTCCACCGACGAATCCGATGCCGGACCGACCAACAACTGGATGGACCCGGCCGAGATGAAGCGGGTGATGACCGACCTGTACCAGGGCTGCATGCGCGGACGCACCATGTACGTGGTGCCGTTCTGCATGGGCTCGCTGGACGCCCCGGAGCCGATGTTCGGCGTGGAGCTCACCGACAGCGCGTACGTCGTCGCGTCGATGCGGATCATGACCCGGATGGGTGCCGAGGTGCTCACCGCGATGGGCGACGACGCCGAGTTCGTGCCGGCCCTGCATTCGGTGGGCGCTCCACTGGAGCCCGGCCAAGCCGATGTGCCGTGGCCGGCCAACGAGACCAAGTACATCTCACACTTCCCGCAGACCCGGGAGATCTGGTCGTACGGCTCCGGGTACGGCGGCAACTCCCTGCTCGGCAAGAAGTGCTACTCGCTGCGGATCGCCAGCGTGCTGGCCCGCGACCAGGGTTGGCTCGCCGAGCACATGCTGATCCTCAAGCTCACCGCGCCGAACGGCCAGGTCCGCTACATCGCCGGCGCGTTCCCGTCGGCCTGCGGCAAGACCAACCTGGCGATGCTGGAGCCGACCATCCCCGGTTGGAAGGTCGAGACCGTCGGCGACGACATCGCCTGGATGCGGTTCGGCGAGGACGGCCGGCTGTACGCGGTCAACCCCGAGTACGGGCTGTTCGGCGTCGCACCGGGCACCGACTGGCGGACCAACGCCAACGCCATGCGTACCCTCGACCGAGGCAACTCCATCTTCACCAACGTCGCGCTGACCGACGACCGCGACGTCTGGTGGGAGGGGATGGGTGAGCCGCCGGCGCACCTGACCGACTGGCGGGGCGAGGACTGGAACCCCGACCGGGGCACCGACGCCGCCCACCCGAACAGCCGGTTCTGCACCCCGATCACCCAGTGTCCGATCCTGGCCGACGAGTACCACGACCCGCGCGGGGTGCCGATCGACGCGATCCTCTTCGGCGGCCGGCGCCGGACCACCGTGCCACTGGTCACCGAGGCACGCGACTGGGTGCACGGCGTCTATCTGGGCGCCACCCTCTCCTCGGAGACCACCGCGGCGGCCGCCGGTAAGGTCGGTGTGGTCCGCCGCGACCCGATGGCGATGCTTCCGTTCATCGGCTACCACGCCGGGGACTACTTCCGGCACTGGATCGAGATGGGCAAGGGCGTCGACGGCGACGCGGCCAAGCTTCCCCGGATCTTCTACGTCAACTGGTTCCGCCGGGGCGACGACGGCCGATTCCTCTGGCCAGGCTTTGGCGAGAACTCCCGGGTGCTCAAGTGGATCGTCGAGCGGCTCGACGGCACCGGGGCGGCGGTGGAGACCCCGATCGGGCAGGTGCCGACCGTCGACGCGCTCGACCTGACCGGGCTGGAGACCGACCCGGCGGACGTCGCGGCGGCCCTGGCCGTCGACCCGGCGCAGTGGCGCGAGGAGCTGCCGCAGATCACCGAGTGGTTCGAGCGGTTCGGCGACAAGCTGCCCGGCGTGCTGTGGGCGGAGCTGGACGCCCTGCGAGCCCGGCTGGACGCCGCCGGGTGACGGTTGGATAGCCTGCGCCGGTGGCGGCAGTCGATCCCGGTCCGGACCGTCCAGACACGGTCCGGACCGCAGCGCCCCGCCTGCCGTCACCGGTCCGCCTGCTGCTCTGGTTGCTCGTGGCCACCGCGGCGGCCACCGTCGTGGTCGACCTGCTCAATTGGCGGTACGCCGCCGAGCACGATGTCGGTATGGCGGTCCGCTCCGGCTGGACGCTGCTGCGGACCCTCGGATTCCTGGTTCTCATCTGGCAGGTCCGTCGGGGCAGGGCGAGCGCCCGACCGTTCGGGCTGATCCTGGCGGTCACCACGGTCTTTGCCGTCGGTCGGCTGATCGTGCCCCGCACCGGGGTGCCGCCGCTGCCCGGAATCGCCGGGTTCGGCCTGCTGGCCGGGTGCTGCCTGGCGGTGGTCTGGCTGCTGTACCGGTCCGCAACGGTGCGCGGGCACCTCGTCCGGCACCCGGCCCGACCGGTCCGCGCCGGCCGCGGTCTGGCCTGGCGGGAGGTGCCACCGAAGCGGCCACCGGTCGCCGGTGGGCTGCTGGTCGCCCGGGTGTCGGCGTACACCTATCCGCCGCTGATGCTGGTGCCGGCCCTGGTGTCGATCGGGGTGCTGCTCGACGGCCGGCTGGTCGCGACTCCCGTGGTGCTGGGCTGGATCGTCGCCGCGATGGCCACCAGCTACCTGGTGCTGCTGCTCTCCTTCTTCATGCTGCGCGGCAGACGCTGGGCCCGCGGCCTGCTCGTCGTGGTCAGCCTCGGTGTGCTCGCCGTCGACCTGCCGCTGTGCTGGTGGCTGCTCGGGGTCGATGGACTGATCCGCGACGGCGTGCCACTGGTGGTGGCGGTGGTGCTCGCGTTCTACGGTGTGTGGCGGGCCGGTCGCGCCGAGCGTGCCGTCGTCGATTCCGTTGTCGGCCCGCCGTGACCGGCGGGTGTGCTGCCGGCCCACCGTCACCCGACGGTCAGGAGATGTGGTGAGCGGACCGGCGATCGTCGACGTCGCGGTGGTGGGTGCCGGCCCGGCCGGTGCCGCCGCGGCGATCGCCGCGCGTCGTGCCGGCGCCGAGGTGCTGCTGCTGGACCGGGCCGAGTTTCCCCGTGACAAGCCGTGCGGCGACGGTATCGCCCCGCACGCGCTCGACGTCCTGGCCGGCCTGGCGGTACCGGACCCGGCCGCCGGGTACGCCCCGGTGACCAGCCTGCGGATGACCGCCCCGCACGGCGGTCAGGTCGCCGCCCGGCTGGCTCGGCCCGCGTACACGGTGCCGCGGACCGTCTTCGACGCCCGGTTGGTCGCCGCCGCTGTCGCCGCCGGAGCCCGGCTGCGGCGACACACCGTCCGCCGGATGGTGGTCCGCGACGATCTGGTGCTGCTCGACGGTGAGATCGCGGCCCGGGCGGTGATCGGTGCGGACGGTGCCGGATCGGTCGTGCGGCGGGCGCTGGGCCACGGCCCGAACCCGGACGGACATCTGGCTCTGGCGATCCGCGGCTACGCGCCGGTCGATCCGGCGACCGATCGCGATGACCCGGCCGAGCAGCGGATCGTCACCACGGCCACCGGCTGGCCCGCGTACGCCTGGTCGTTTCCGATCGGTGACGGTCGCGCGAACGTCGGGTACGGCCAGGTGCTGCGTGGCCGGCCACTGACCCGGTCGCACCTGCTCGACCGGCTCGCCGAGTTGCTGCCGGGCGTCGATCTGGCCCGGGTCACCGATCTGCGCGCGCACCACCTGCCGCTGTCCACCCGGCGTCCCCCGGTGGGCGCGGGCCGGGTGGTGCTGGCCGGCGACGCGTTGTCGCTGATCAACCCGTTCACCGGGGAGGGCATCTTCTACGCGGTCCTCTCCGGCGCGCTCGCCGGTGCGGCGGCGGCGGATCCGGCGTACGCCGCGTACGCGGCCCGCCGCTACCGGTCGGCGCTGCGGCGGCGGCTCGGCGGGCATCTGCGCGACAGCACCATCGGTGCCTGGTTGGCTCGCAGACCAGCGGTGGTGGACGCCGCGGTGGCGGCCGCCGGCCAACACCGCGGCGTCTTCGACACGATCATCGAGCTCGGAGTCGGCGACGGCCGACTCGGCATGTCGACCGCGCGCCGGCTCGCGGTTCAGTTGTTGACCCACCAGTTGGGCGATACCGCGTGGCGGCCGCCGGGCCGCTAGTCTGCAGGGGATGACTCTGCGGGACCTGCTCTACTCGGTCTATGAGCGACGGCTCATGGCGAAGCTGGCGGGCAAGCCGGTGCCTGGCCACGTGGGCGTGATGTGTGACGGCAACCGGCGTTGGGCCCGGGAGATGGGGTTCGTCGACCCCAACGACGGGCACCGGGTCGGCGCGGCGAAGATCAAACATCTGCTCAACTGGTGCGACCAGGCCGGTATCGGCCACGTCACGCTCTACCTGCTGGCCACCGACAATCTGCGTCGGCCAGCCAGTCAGCTGGATCCGTTGCTGCAGATCATCGAAGATCTGGTGACCGAGTTGGCCGAGGACGGCAACCCGTGGCGGCTGCGGATCGTCGGCGCGCTCGACCTGTTGCCCGGCCCGACCGCCACCGCGTTGAAGGCGGCCCAGGAGCGGACCCAGACCCGCTGCGAGGGCGCGCAGGTCAACATCGCAGTCGGGTACGGCGGGCGCCGGGAGATCGCCGACGCGGTCCGGTCGCTGCTCTACGAGTACGCCAAGTCCGGCGGCACCCTGGAGGAACTGGCCGAGGTGCTCGACGTCGACCACATCTCCGAGCATCTGTACACCCGGGGACAACCGGATCCAGATCTGGTGATCCGGACCAGCGGTGAGCAGCGGCTCTCCGGTTTCCTGCTCTGGCAGTCGGCGCACTCGGAGTTCTACTTCTGCGACGTGAACTGGCCGGACTTCCGCCGGGTGGACTTCCTGCGGGCCCTGCGGTCGTACGCCAACCGGCAACGCCGCTACGGCGCCTGACCGCCGGGTAGCCGAAGAGCCGGTGCTCAGCCGAGGGAGGCCGCCGCTCAGTCGACGGCGGCCCGGCCAGGGGGTCAGTCGAGGGCGTGCACGGCCGAGGTGAGGAAGTCGCCGAGGGCCTCCGGCGAGTCGATGGTCAGGTCGGCGGCCGCCGACACGTCGTGTCCGGTCTCCGAGTTGGCGACCGCCACGCAGACGCCGAAGAAGTCCGGGTTGGCGGCCTCGTGCGCCCGCAGCGCGGCGAAGGCCTTGATGTCGGAGACGTCGTCGCCGAAGTACCAGGCACAGCCTGCGGTGCCGACCGCCTCGCCGATGACCATGCCCTTGTCCCGGGCGACCGGTGGCTTGAGCTCGATGACCATGCGGCCGCCCTGGACGGTCAGCCCGAGCCGGTCGGCCTGTTCGTGACCCCACGCTTCGACCGTTGCGGCCAGGTCGGGCGCGGTCCGGTAGTGCAGGGCCACCGAGAGTCGTTTGAACTCGACCAGGGCACCGGCCGGCAGCTCGGCGCGGGCCCGCTCGGCCAACTCCTCCATCGCCGGCACCCAGGGCAGCGCCGCGGGCTCGGTGACCGTCGGCCCGGAGCCGTGGCTGTGCTCCAGCCCGTACAACCCGTAGAGGTCGACGTCCGAGACCGCCGCGAACTGGGTGCGAAGGAAGTCGACGGGGCGGGCGGACACGATCGCGATCCGCTGCACCACCCCGACGAGTGACTCGATCGCCGCCAGCACCTTGGGCGCTGGTTGCACCGAGGTGGGATCGTCGCCGACCGGAGCGAGTGTGCCGTCGAAATCGAAGAACAGCACGCAACGGTCGGCGCGATCGATGGTGGCTCGCCAGGCCTGCTCCGCGGTGAGCGGTTGGGCCAAGCGCTGGTTTCCTACATCGAACGGCCGCACGGGCGCCAGAGTACCTGTTGAGGGGCCAGGTGCCAGACCTCTGGGCGGATGAACGTTCGGGTACGCCGACGCGACCACTTACGGTCCGCGTACCGCTGACGGTCAGTCGTCGCTGCCGCTCATCAGCCGCCGGCTGTGCATCCGCGGTGGAAATTGCACGACGGCGGCGTCCTGTTGTTGGCCCTGTCGGAGCAAATAGCCTTCGACGAAGCCAGCGTTTCGGTCGCTGACGTTGGAGTCGACCTCATTGAGGCGCGCTATGAGGAATTCGGTGAGTGCGGTCAGCCGTCCCTGTTGCCGGTCGTAGAGGTGCGCGATGACCGCTACCAGGGTGGCGACGGCCGCGGCGGCGATGACGAACATGTTCACCACCGCTGGTACCTCGCCGGCCCGGAGAAGGGCGACCACGGTATTGGTGGTGCCGCAAGTAGTGATCGCGACGGCCGCGATCACCACTGCCGACCATTTGAGGGTCATCGGTTTCGACCCTCCCTTCTGCGCCCGCAGGGCTGTGTCCGGCCTTGTCCCGTCCCCCCGCCGACGACGAGCCCAAGCAGTACGGAGAGGAACGTTATCGTGACTCAGCGTGCATGTGGGGCGGAATCGGGCTGCTTGATCGGCTTTCTTTCGCCATCTGAGAACTACCCTGCCCGCTTGGGCCCTTTGCGAGGTTCGACCAAGAGTGGAGGTCGATAGGCGAGATACCGGATAGTCTCCCGGATGTGAAACTTCTCCGCGTCTGAAACATTAGGGTCGACCAGGCGTCGGAGCAGGGCCTCCACGTCCGGATCCATCGGTGGGGCGATGGGGGTCGGGCGTGCGCTGGTGGCCCGGTCCCAGCCGAGCACGCCGAACGCCACGGTCGGATTGATGTCGAGTCCTTCGCAGAAGGCGACCACCCGCTCGGCCTCCGGGTCGCTGGACCACTCGCCGCGTACCCACCGGTTGATGGTCTGTCGGGACACCCCGGTCCGCCGGGAGACCTCGGAACCGGTCCAGGCCCGGACCGCTCGTGCGTCCGCGAGGGACTTGCGTACGAAGGCGGCGAAGGCGATCTTCCGCCCGGCTGAGCTGTCCGGCACCGGCCGACGGTACGGCGAACCACCACTCGCCCTGGGGGCAGGAAGTCGTCTGTACTGCGTCTGTGACAAAGCTTTGTGAATCTCTGTCGGGAAATCTTCCCTTGTGGTGAGGGGTGGCACGGCTGCAGTCTAGATTTCTGAGCGAGGTGACGCTAATCACCCGAAAAGACGATGCTGTCACTTGTGCGTGACGCTTTACTCTGTGTCACGGAACTGAGACGCTGAGTGAGTAGAGTTGTCGCTTGCGCGTGACGGAGAGGGTGCGGTGACCGAGCTAGCCACCCGCGCACAGGCCTTCGGGCTGATCGCGGACGCCGTAGCCGCAGGGCTGAGCGCGCCATGGCGGCTCTATCTGGCCCGAGGGTGTCGCCACCTGTCGTTCAACGTCGGTGACCGCGGCGAGTGGAACGCGTGGCGGTCGCACCTGGGCTGCCCGGAGTTGAGCGTGCGGGTGTACGACGCCGGAGGCGAGATCCGGCGAGCGTCGACCGCGGAGGTCGTCCTCGGCGGCTGCCGGATCAGCGTGGAACTGGTCGAAGAGGTGCGGACCGACGACATCGATCGGCTCCTCACTGCCGACACGACGTCGTTGGAGCCGGAGGAGACATGATCAGACGGATCGAGGCCACTGGATGAGCCCGTTCTTCGCGGTCTTCCTGGTGCTGCTGCTGGCCTCGTCCAGCTATGCCGCCGGTCGGCTGCACGGCCAGCTCAGCTACCGGATCGGCTACCGCTTCGGCTACCGCCAGGGGTACTTCGACGGCGACCGCGGGGCGTGGAACCACCGGCGTCGCGACGCCCAGGCCGCGATCGCCGCGGTGCTGCCGGCGGCGGCGCCAGTGGCACCGGCCACCCCCGCCGCGCCGGAGCGCCCAGCCGGCGCCGAACTCGCCGCCCGGCAGGGCACCACGTACACCGGTGCCGCCTTTGTCGGGTCGGCCGCCAGCGGCCGGCACTCGAAGGAGGTCCTGACCGGGCCACGTCCCTGAACGTCGACCGGCCTGGGGTCCGGAGACTTTCCGACCACGATTCAGACTTTCCCGAGCGCGGCGTCGGCGTTGAGGCGGACGCGACACCGCGCGGGAACTCCGACGTCACCGCGTCGGAGTTCTCCCGGCCGGGATGCGTGCAGGGGGTGCGCATCCCGGCCGGCCACCCCCGTGGGCTGGACAATCGGCGGATGTGTCCGGACCAGCGGATACATCTGATCGGTGACGGCGGGATTTCCGGCGTGGGTCCGGTCGGCTGTCAGTCACCACGTCGTCCGGTCTCCGTACCGAAGATCGCCGAAGATGCCTAGCCGAGGGCAGGCTCGGGCGGCTAGCGTCTAGGCATGGTCTGGGGTCATCCCAGGCCAGCCGGACGCTCCGGACCTGCTGTTCGCATGGGTTCCGCATCCGACCCGTGCTCCTGGGCCCCGGTGGAGCCGGAACGCGGGCGGACCGGGTGCACGCCCGACGGAGCAGGCCTGTGACGAGTCGACGTACCACCCCTCGGGCCGATCAGGACCCGACCCCCACCGTCCCGTCCAGCCGCAGCCGGATCCGACGCCGTACGGAGGATGCCACGTCGGCATCCGTGCCGGCCGCGCGGTCCGCCGACGGCGACCAACCGGAGCCCGCCACCACTACCCGCGCGTACGTGCTGGACACCTCGGTGCTGTTGTCCGATCCGGGGGCGTTCCACCGCTTCGCCGCGCACGAGGTGGTGATTCCGTTGGTGGTCATCTCCGAACTGGAGGGCAAACGGCATCATCCGGAACTCGGCTGGTTCGCCCGGCAGTCCCTGCGGCTGCTGGACGAGCTGCGGGTCCGCTACGGCCGGCTCGACCAGCCGGTGCCGGCCAACGAACTCGGCGGCACCCTGCGGGTCGAGCTGAACCACGCGGACACCGACGTACTGCCGCCGGGCTTCCGCAACGAGTCCAACGACACCCGCATCCTCTCGGTGGCGCTCAGCATGGGTGCCGACGGCCGGGACGTGGTGCTGGTCAGCAAGGACATGCCGTTGCGGGTCAAGGCCGCCTCGGTCGGTCTGGCCGCCGACGAGTACCGGCACGGACAGGCCAGCGACCCGACCTGGACCGGGATGGCCGAGCTGGAGCCGACCGACGAACAGGTCAAGCAGCTGTACGGCGGGGACGCCGTCGACCTGGACGCGGCCGCCAGCCTGCCCTGCCACACCGGGCTGGTGTTGCACGGCAGCGGTGGCTCCGCGCTCGGCCGGGTGATGGCCGACAAGACGGTCCGGCTGGTACGCGGCGACCGGGAGGCGTTCGGCCTGCGGGGCCGCTCGGCGGAGCAACGGATCGCCCTGGATCTGCTGCTCGACGAGACCATCGGAATCGTCTCGCTGGGTGGCCGGGCCGGCACCGGCAAGTCCGCGCTGGCCCTGTGCGCCGGTCTGGAAGCGGTGATGGAGCGCCGCCGGCACAAGAAGGTGATCGTCTTCCGCCCGTTGTACGCGGTCGGTGGTCAGGAGCTCGGATACCTGCCCGGGTCCGAGTCGGAGAAGATGTCGCCCTGGGCGCAGGCGGTCTTCGACACCCTCGGCGCGGTGGTGCACGAGAACGTGATGGAGGAGGTGCTCGCCCGCGGCATGCTGGAGGTGCTTCCGTTGACCCACATTCGGGGGCGCAGCCTGCACGACGCCTTCGTCATCGTCGACGAGGCGCAGTCGCTCGAACGCAACGTACTGCTCACCGTGTTGTCCCGGATCGGTCAGGGGTCGCGGGTGGTGCTCACCCACGACGTCGCGCAGCGTGACAACCTGCGGGTGGGGCGGCACGACGGGGTGACGGCGGTGATCGAAGCGCTGAAGGGACATCCCCTGTTCGCCCACGTCACACTTAACCGATCGGAGCGTTCTCCCATCGCCGAGATGGTTACCGATCTGCTGGAGGACATCCCGCGCTGAGAGCAGCTTGCCGAGGGTTTTGGAGCGTTTCCGGCAGGAAAATGGCGTGGCCAATATCACAAACCTGGCCACGTGTTTCCCGTTGGCCTCACTGTGCGCGATGGTAGTTGACGAGCGCGCGCACCGGCGGCGGCCGATGTCTGGACGCCGGTGGTGGCGCGCCGACCGCCCGAGTTCGTGGAGGTCGGCGCGCGACCCATCCGGTCGGGCGCTCACGGCGTGCTCAGACCGACCGCGTCGCGGAACGCCCGTGCGCGCCGTGTCCTTGCCCCCGACGAAGGGACCACTTCGTGAGTCGGCCGTGGAGCCGGTTCGGTGTCCGGGCCCTCGCCATCAGCCTGCTCGTGACAGGCGTCGCTGGCGGGCTCTACCTGGAAAGCGACCGGGAAACCCAGCAACGCATCAGCAGTGCCCGACTGGCCGCCGAGACGGAGCAGGTGGAGCTGGAGCTGCTTCGCCAGCGCCGTGCCGAGCACCAGCGGGCGACGGTGCAGCGCCGTACGGCCGAACGGGAAGCCGCAGAGAAGGCCACCGCTACCGCCAAGGCCGAGGCGGCCAAGGTCAAGCGGGCCGAGCAGGTGACCCAGCAACAGCAGCAACAGCAGCAACAACAGCAGCAGGCGCAGTCGGCTTCGGGAGCGACAGTGCCGTACACCGGTCCCATCCCGGCGTCCTGCGACGAGTTCAGTGGCAACCGGGCGATCGGCTGCGCCCTCACCCTGGAACAGGGCTGGGGCCTGGACCAGTTCGCCTGCTTGAACAAGTTGTGGAACAAGGAGAGCGGCTGGAACCACAAGGCCTACAACGCTGCCTCCGGTGCGACCGGAATCCCGCAGGCGGTGCCCGGCAACAAGATGTCTGGGGCCGGAGCCGACTGGCAGACCAACCCGGCGACCCAGATCAAGTGGGGCCTCGGTTATATCAAGAGCCGCTACAGCACGCCGTGTGGCGCGTGGCAGCAATCACAGAACGCCGGCTGGTACTGATCCGGCCATGGTGACAGCGGCGGCGTGGCCCGGGCAGGGCCACGCCGCCGGTCACGTTTTCCGCGCCCTTCCGTGTTCTCAGGTGGCGCTGGTTGCGCAGACCTGATAGCTACTTGAGGATGGCGTACGGCATGTCACCTGCCGGTGGCGATCCGAACCGGTTCGGCTCCGAGGCGTTCTACGCCTCGCTCGGTCGGGCATTCGTCGCGATGTGCGCCGCCGTGCCGGTGCTGTTCGTGATCGAGGCGCTCGACGTCTGGCTGAACGCGGGCTTCGACTACTCCGCAGGAATCATCCCGCGTCAGGTCGACGGGCTGGACGGGGTCTTCTTCGCCCCGTTCCTGCACCACGGATTCGATCACCTCTACAGCAACAGCGTGCCGCTCATTCTGCTCGGCACGTTCGTGCTCGCCGCCGGGGTCCGGCGGTTCCTCTACTCGACCCTGGTGATCATCCTGGTCAGCGGGCTCGGCGTGTGGTTCACCGGCTCTCCGAACACGGTCGTCGTCGGTGCCAGCGGAGTGGTCTTCGGCTACCTCGGCCTGGTCCTGATGCGCGGCATCGTCGAGCGCACCTGGTGGAATCTCGGCGTCGTGCTGCTGGTCGGGCTGCTCTACGGCTGGCAACTGGTGGGCATCCTGCCCACCGACGCGTTGATCTCGTGGCAGGGTCACCTGTTCGGCTTCGTCGGCGGCGTGCTCGCCGCGATCCTGTTCCGGCGGCGGCGCAGCTACGACCCGTA
Organism: Micromonospora sp. LOL_023; assembly: GCF_048060115.1. Taxonomy (NCBI): domain Bacteria; kingdom Bacillati; phylum Actinomycetota; class Actinomycetes; order Micromonosporales; family Micromonosporaceae; genus Micromonospora; species Micromonospora sp. LOL_023. The sequence goes on along the minus strand of NZ_JBHMIM010000002.1, from coordinate 35,112 downwards.
CGAGACAGATCCGCTGACCATGCCCTGAGCGCCGACCACCGGCGAGGCGTCCGCCCAGGTGGGACGCGGTTGCCGGGTCGTGCCGCTGCCTCTAGCGTCGAAGTGAGCCGCGAGGCCAGCTTCAGCAGCGAGTCGCGAGGCCAGCTTCGTGGGGAGCGGGATCAACGAGGATCCCGCCGGTGAGAGGTGTCGGTGGTTGCATGCGCACAGTGGACGTCGCGATTGTCGGCGCCGGGCCGACGGGGTTGTTCGCCGGCTACTACGCGGGGTTCCGGGGGCTGTCGGTGGCGATCGTCGACGCGTTGCCGGAGCCGGGCGGTCAGGTCGCCGCGATGTACCCGGAAAAGGCGATCTTCGACGTGGCCGGGTTCCCGATGATCAAGGGTCGTGACCTGGTCGCCAACCTCGTGCAGCAGGCCGCACCGTACCGACCCGAGTACCTGCTGGGGGTACGCGCCGACACGCTCGACTACGCCGACGGTCTTCCGGTGCTCGGCCTGGCCACCGGGGAACGGTTGAGCTGCGGCGCGGTGCTGATCACTGGCGGGATGGGCAGCTTCACGCCGCGGCCATTGCCCGCCGCGGCCGACTTCGCCGGTGCCGGAATCGTCTACTTCGTGCCCCGGTTGGCGGACCTGGCCGGGCAGGACGTGGTGATCGTGGGCGGCGGTGACTCGGCTTTCGACTGGGCGCTCGCGCTGCACCCGCTGGCCAGGTCGGTGACCGTGGTGCACCGCCGGGAGCGGTTCCGGGCGCACGCGGCGACGGTGGCCCGGGTGCGGGAGTTGCCGATCCGGATCGTGGTCAACGCCGAGGTGACGGCGGTACACGGCACCACCCGGGTGACCGGCGTCGACATCACCGGCCGCGACGGCGGGCCGCAGACCGTCCCCGCCGACACCGTGGTGGCGGCCCTCGGCTTCACCGCCGATCTCGGGCCGCTGCTCGACTGGGGCCTCGACCTCGACAAACGGCACATCTGGGTGGACAGCACGATGGCCACCAACCAGCCCCGGGTCTACGCCGCCGGCGACATCTGCGAGTACCCGGGAAAGGTGCGGTTGATTGCGACCGGCTTCGGTGAAGCGGCGACCGCGGTCAACAACGCGGCCGTGATCATCGACCCGGCCGCTCACCTGTTCCCCGGCCACTCCTCCGACGTCCCCTGACCAAGATCGCGGCGATCTTGGGAGATCAGGGTCGGGTCAGGGGAGCTCGGCGATGGGGCGGCCGTCGAAGTCCACGGCCGAGTAGAGCGCCAGCTTCTCCAGCCGGTGATACGAGTCGATGACCCGGATGGTGCCGCTCTTCGAGCGCATCACGATCGACTGCGTGTACGCGCCACCCGAGCGGTAGCGCACCCCGCGCAGCAGGTCGCCGGAGGTGACGCCGGTGCCGACGAAGAAGCAGTTGTCACCGGTGACCAGCTCGTTGGTGCCCAGCACCCGATCCAGGTCGTGGCCGGCGGCCAGCGCCTTGGCCCGCTCGGCGTCGTCGCGCGGCCAGAGCTTGGTCTGGATGGCCCCGCCCATGCACTTCAGCGCGCAGGCCGCGATGATCCCTTCCGGGGTGCCGCCGATACCCATCAGCACGTCGATGTCGGATTCCTCCCTGGCCGCCGAGATCGCGCTGGCGATGTCGCCGTCGGAGAGAAACCGGATCCGGGCACCGGCGTCACGGATCTCCCGTACCAACTCGGCGTGCCGGGGACGGTCCAGGACACTCACCGTCACGTCGGAGACGCTGGACTTCTTGACCTTCGCGATCCGGCGCAGGTTCTCCCGTACCCCGGCCTCGATGTCGATGACGTCGGCGCAGTCCGGGCCGACGGCGAGCTTCTCCATGTAGAACACGGCACTCGGATCGAACATCGCGCCCCGTTCGGCCACCGCCAGCACCGCGAGGGCGTTCGGCATTCCCTTGCTCATCAGCGTGGTGCCGTCGACCGGGTCGACGGCGACGTCGACCTCCGCGCCGGTGCCGTCGCCCACCTGCTCGCCGTTGAACAGCATCGGGGCGTTGTCCTTCTCACCCTCGCCGATGACGACTACGCCACGCATCTGGATCGAGTTGATCAGCTTGCGCATTGCGTCGACCGCAGCGCCGTCGCCGCCTTCCTTGTCGCCTCGGCCGACCCACCGGCCGGCGGCCATCGCGGCGGCTTCGGTGACCCGGACCAGTTCCAGGGCCAGGTTGCGGTCGAGATCCTGCGGCTTGCGGGTCAGTGGACCGGTCATGGTTACTCCTCCTCGCGACGGTGCGGGGCGCAGAGCCGGCGGTCGGATCACGTCCGTAGGTCCCAGTCAGGCAACCGGGTGCCGGAGCCGTCAGCTCTGCTGCCGATCCTGGCACGTCGGCCGGCCCGCCGATCGTCGCGGGTCGGTGCTGGGTCCAGCGCGTGGGACCGCCGTGGGCTGCGAGGATGGATTCATGCAAGCAGCCGACTCCGCAGCGCAGGCGCCGCCCACGGGCAGCAGCCGGTTGGCCCGCTCACCGAAGGACATGGTGCTGTCGCTCGCCGTACTGCTGGTGCCGATCTTGCTGGTGTTCGGCGTCTACCAGGTGTTTCTTGGCGGCAACGACCCGGTGGAGATCGACCCGGGTCCGGCGTACGAGCAGGCCCGCGCCGCCGGTGAGCTGCCGGTGTCGGAGCCCGTCGGGCTCGGGCCGGGCTGGACCGCGGTCCGGGCCGTCTACCGGCCGGCCGGACCGGACGGGCCGACCCTGCGAGTCGGCTATGTCACACCGGACGGCGGCACGCTGCAGGTGGTGCAGAGCGCGCGACCCGCGCCGCAACTGCTGGTGGCCGAGCTGACCTCGACCGCGCAGCCGCAGGGCAGCGTCGAGGTCGGGGCGACGACCTGGCAGTGGTACGCGGCGCGGCCCGGCGAGCGCGCGTTGGTGTGGCTGGCTCCGCAGCGCAGCGTGCTGGTGGTGGGCAGCGCGCCGGAGGCCGAACTGACAGCGATGGCGGCCGCGCTCTCCGCCAACTGAGCGGTTCGTCGGCACCGCTCGCCGGGCGGGAATCCGCTTGCCCGGCACGGGTGGCAGACTCAACAGGGTGAGCGACGTGGCCGCATCGTCGGTGGATGGTGAGCTGGAGAGCCTCAGCCTGGTGGAGCTGGCCGTCCGGCGGCTGCGTCGCGAGATCCTCAGCGGCAAGACCGACCCGGGGGAACGGCTCGTAGAGGAGCATCTGACCCGGCGGCTCGGCATCAGCCGGGCCCCGCTGCGCGAGGCGCTGCGGCTGCTCGCCCAGCAGGGCCTGGTCGAGCACGTACCACGCCGTGGCGTGCGGGTGGCGACCCTGTCCGACCGCGACGTGCAGGAGCTGTACGCGGTGCGCGACGTCCTGGAGCGGTACGCGGTGGAGGCCGCGCTGCCGGTGCGCCGGGACAGCGCGCCGGGGGGGCTGCGTGCCGCGATCGACCAGATGCGGCTGGCCACGGCGGTCGGGGACCGGCTGCGGATCGCCGAGGCGCACCGGCGGTTCCACGTCGAGCTGGTCGGCCTGGCCGGCAACCAGCAGCTGACCGCCGTCTACGAGTCGATCCTGGTCAAGCTGCAGCTGTACATGGCGATCAACCTGCGGCGGGAAGCCGAGGTGGCACAGCCGGTCGACGGGGTGCACCGGCACGAGCGGCTGCTGGCCGCGATCGAGGCGGGTGATCCGGCGGTGGTGCTGCGCGGGCTGGCCGACCACGGAGCCCGTACCTATCTCGGCTGAGCCCGCCGAGTGCCGTTGACGGTCGCGGGTGCGAGGCGCCGCCGCAGATCACGTCACACGGCCGTTACCAGGGAACATGCTTCCGGAAACAATTCGGTCGACAATCGACTGTACTGGCGAAGGAGGCATGATGGTCCGCATCGGTCCGGTCAAGGCAGACCCCTACCCCTGGCCGTACGACGGAGCCGCGCCGGTCGAGCGCACCGCGCTGCTCTGCATCGACTGGCAGACCGACTTCTGCGGCCCCGGCGGCTACGTGCAGAGCATGGGCTATGACATCGGCCTCACCCGGGCCGGTCTGCCGGCCACCGCCCGGCTGCTGGAGCACGTCCGCTCCCTCGGCATGCTGGTGGTGCACACCCGCGAAGGCCACGCCCCGGACCTGTCCGACCTGCCGGCCAACAAGCGGTGGCGCTCGGCCCGCATCGGCGCCGAGATCGGCGGCGCCGGCCCGTGCGGCCGAATCCTGATCAAGGGCGAGCCGGGGTGGGAGATCGTCCCCGAGGTCGCGCCGGTGCCCGGCGAGGTCATCGTCGACAAGCCGGGCAAGGGTGCCTTCTACGCCACCAACCTGGACCTGGTCCTGCGTACCCATGGGATCACGCATCTGATCCTCACCGGGATCACCACCGACGTCTGCGTGCACACGACGATGCGCGAGGCGAACGACCGGGGCTACGAGTGCCTGATCCTGTCCGACTGCACCGGCGCCACCGACCCGGCCAACCACAGCGCCGCGCTGCACATGGTCACCATGCAGGGCGGGGTGTTCGGCGCGGTCGCCACCGCCGACGACGTCATCGCGGCGACCGAGCGGTGAACCGGCCCGTGGCGCAGGAACAACTGGTACGGGTACCGGCGAGGCCGTCCGCGTACACCTTCGAGCCGGCCACGACCGCGCTGCTCGTCATCGACATGCAGCGCGACTTCCTGGAGCCGGGGGGTTTCGGCGAAAGCCTCGGCAACGACGTCACTCTGCTGCGCCGGACCATCGCCCCACTACGCGGGGTGCTCGCCGCCGCCCGCGCGATCGGCCTGACCGTCGTGCACACCCGGGAAGGCCACCTGCCGGACCTGTCCGACTGTCCGCCGGCCAAGCTGCAGCGTGGGGCGCCGAGCCGGCGGATCGGCGACCCCGGCCCGAACGGCCGGATCCTGATCCGCGGCGAGTACGGCCACGACATCGTCGACGAACTCGCGCCGACGGCCGACGAGCCGGTGATCGACAAGCCGGGCAAGGGCGCCTTCTACGCCACCGACCTGGACGGGCTGCTCGGCGAGCGGTCGATCACCAGCCTGCTGGTCACCGGGGTCACCACCGAGGTGTGTGTGCACACGACGGTGCGCGAGGCCAACGACCGTGGCTACGAGTGCCTGGTGCTCGCCGATTGCGTCGGGTCGTACTTTCCGCAGTTTCACGCCGTCGGGTTGGCGATGATCGCCGCGCAGGGCGGCATCTTCGGCTGGGTGGCCGAATCGGCCGACCTGCTCGCCGCCCTCACCCCGTCGGCCGGCGGCGGTGAACGGCGCGGTGGAAGCCGGTGACGCGGTGGAGGTGAACCGGCCGGAGGCGCTCGCCGAGGTGAACCGGCCGGAGGCGCTCGCCGAGGTGAACGCCGCGTTCGCCGACTACGAGCAGGCCCTGGTGGACAACGACGTCGCGGCGATCATCGGCTGGTTCTGGTCGTCGGAGCAGGTGGTTCGCTTCGGCGTCGCCGACCACCAGTACGGCATCGACGAGCAGCGGCGGTGGCGGGCGGCCCAGCCGCCGTTGCCGCCCGGGCGCCGGCTGTCCGACGTGGTGACGACCACGTTCGGCACCGACTTCGCCGTGGTCACCTGCCGGTTCGACTATCCCGGCGGCACCGTCGTCGGCCGGCAGTCGCAGACCTGGGTACGCGGCCCCGCCGGCTGGCGCATCGTCAGCGCCCACGTCTCCGAAGCAGCAAGCGCCGCGAACCCGCCCGTGTCCCGGGCCGCGACGATCTCGCACCTTTCGACCGACAAATGAGACAAATCATCACCCGGGTTGTCGCGATTCCTGGCTGGTGTGCTGCCTGGTCGCCGGGGTGCCGAGCAACCGCAGCTCGGCGGGCTCGAAGCGCGGGACGAAGCCTCGGTATCCGAGCCGAGACTCGTCTGATTCGGCGGCCAGCAGCAGTACGGTGCCAGCGCGTAGCTGGCCGATCGGATCGGCCCGTCGAGTCGGGTCGCGTGCCCTCGTCGATCTGTCTGCCGGAGTGAACGTCGGGCTCGACGTCGGCCATGCGGACCCCTTCCGGTGAGGAGATCAAGCCTCGGCCGGGCGGGACTGACGGGCGGCGTCGAGCCGCTGGCGGGCACCGTCGAGCCAGCGCTGGCAGATGCCGGCCAGCTGCTCGCCGCGCTCCCACAGCGCCAACGACTCCTCCAACGACGTACCGCCGGACTCCAGCCGCTCCACCACCGAGGCCAGCTCGGCGCGGGCCTGTTCGTAGCTCAACGGGTCGGTCGCCGCCGGTGCTTCGGGGGCGTCGTTCGCGGCAGCCTTCTTCTGGCTCATCAGGTGGGCCTTTCTCCGTCAGGTCAAGGTCAGGACTGTTCGGCCGCGACCGCGGCGAGGTCGCCGTCCGCCGCGACCGCGGCGAGGTCGCCGCCGGCGAGCCGTAGCCGCAGCGGGTCACCGGCGGCCACGTCGTCGGGGGCTCGGACCACCCGGCCGGCGGAGTCCTGCACGATGGCGTACCCCCGGTCCAGGGTCGCCGCCGGCGACAACGCCCGCAGCCGGGCCAGGGTGTGCCCCAGCTCCGCCGTGCCGGCGGCGAGCCGGTGGGTCAGGCAGCGGGTGGCCCGGTCGCGCAGCGCGTCGACCTCGCCGGCCCGCCCGTCGAGCAGCACCTGCGGGCGGGCCAGCACCGGCCGGGACCGGACCATCTCCAGCCGGTGCGCCTCCCGGTCGAGCATGCCGAGCACCGCCCGGTCCAGCCGGTGCCGGGCCAAAGCGATCAGCCGCCGCTCCTCGGCCAGATCCGGCACCAGCCGCTTGGCGGCATCGGTCGGCGTGGAGGCACGTACATCGGCGACGTAGTCCAGCAGCGGCGTGTCCGTCTCGTGGCCGATCGCACTGACCACCGGCGTACGGCAGCCGAACACCGCCCGGCACAACGCCTCGTCGGAGAAGGGCAGCAGATCCTCCACCCCGCCTCCACCCCGGGCGATGACGATCACGTCGATCGACGGATCGGCGTCGAGCACGGCGAGCGCGTCGAGCATCTGCGGGACCGCGCCGGGGCCCTGCACGGCCACGTTGACCACCCGGAAGTCGACGGCCGGCCAGCGGCGGCGGGCGTTGGTCAGCACGTCACGCTCGGCGGCCGACGCCCGGCCGGTGACCAGCCCGATCCGCTGCGGCAGGAACGGCGGACGACGCTTGCGGGACCGCTCGAACAGCCCTTCGGCGGCCAGCAGCCGCTTCAGCTTCTCCAGCCGGGCCAGCAGCTCACCGAGACCCACCTGGCGGATCTCGTCGGCGCGCAGGCTCAGCGTGCCCCGGGCCGGGTAGAACTCCGGCTTGGCCCGCAGCACCACCCGGGCACCGTCGGTCAGCTCCGGTGCACCGCTGTCGAGCACGTCCCGGTTGGTCGTAACGGTCAAACTCAGATCGGCCGACGGGTCGCGCAGGGTCAGGAACACCGTGGTCGCACCGGGCCGCCGACTGATCTGGGCGACCTGTCCGTCGACCCACACCCAGCCGAGCCGGCCGATCCAGGCGCTGATCTTCTGGCTGACCACGCGGACCGGCCACGGCTCCTCCGCCGTACTGCGCGGCGTCGTCTCGGCGTCGGTCATCCGGCCAGGGTACGGGCGGGCGGTGACAGCGTCGGCGCGCCCTGCCGCTGGCCTCGCGGCACCGGGAACGCGGACGCCGGGGACGCTGACGCCAGGGACGCCCGGCGCCCTGCCGGCCGGGCCGGCGGCACGTAGACTCGGGCAGGTGAGCGAGCTTGAGGCGAATCCGGTCCGACGCAAGCGGGTGCTGCTGGCCAACCCCCGGGGCTACTGCGCCGGGGTGGACCGGGCGGTGCAGACCGTCGAGGAGGCGCTGAAGTTGTACGGCGCCCCGGTCTACGTGCGCAAGCAGATCGTGCACAACAAACACGTCGTCTCGACGTTGGAAGCCAAGGGTGCGATCTTCGTCGAGGAGAACGAAGAGGTCCCGCACGGCGCGATCGTGGTGTTCTCCGCGCACGGCGTGGCGCCGGAGGTGCACGAGCAGGCCCGCGAGCGTTCGCTCAAAGCGATCGACGCGACCTGCCCGCTGGTGACCAAGGTGCACCAGGAGGCCCGCCGGTTCGCCGCCCAGGACTACGACATCCTGCTGATCGGCCACGAGGGCCACGAGGAGGTCGTCGGTACCGCCGGTGAGGCGCCAGCGCACATCCAGCTGGTCGACGGCCCGGCCGACGCCGACAAGATCACCGTACGGGACCCGGAGAAGGTCGTCTGGCTGTCACAGACCACGCTGTCGGTGGACGAGACCATGGAGACGGTGGCCCGGCTCAAGCGTCGGCTGCCGATGCTGCAGTCGCCACCCAGCGACGACATCTGCTACGCCACGTCGAACCGGCAACAGGTGATCAAGCAGATCGCCCCTGACTGCGACGTGGTGCTGGTGGTCGGCTCCCGCAACTCGTCCAACTCGGTCCGCCTGGTCGAAGTGGCTCTCGGTGCGGGTGCCCGCGCCGGTCACCTGATCGATTTCGCCAGTGAGATCGACGACGCCTGGTTGGCCGGGGCGACCACGATCGGGTTGACCTCCGGCGCGAGCGTCCCCGACGAGCTGGTCTTCCAGGTCGTCGACCACCTCGCCGAGCGCGGCTTCGCCGACGTGGAGCCGGTCACCACGGTCGAGGAGACGATCACCTTCTCCCTGCCGTCCGAGCTTCGTCGGGACATGAAGGCTGCGGCGGCGGGAACGGACGCACACGCGGCCGCGTCCTAGATCGTATGAGAGCGACTCGGATCGGCGTACCGCTGCTGTTGGCCTGCCTGGTGTTGCTGCCGGCCTGCGGCCCCGCAGAGTCTTCCACCGAGCCCGACCCCACCGAGCCGACATCGACCGCGACGGTCGTCACGACCCCGTCAGCGGCGCCATCCCCGAGCGGAGGATCCGCGATGACCCCGACTCCACCGGCGCAGACCCCGGGTCCGCCGGAGGATCTGCCGTCCGTTCCCCCCGGCGGTACGCCCGGTGGTCCGGGCACGTCGTCGCGGCCGATGACGTTGAGCGGCACGGTCCAGGCCGGGGTGGAGAACAACTGTTTCCTGCTCGACGGCTACCTGCTGCTCGGCGGGTCGCCGGACCTGGTGCGAGCCGGTGCCCGGGTGACCGTCACCGGCCACGTCCAGGCTGACCTGATGACCACCTGCCAGCAGGGCATCCCGTTCAAGGTGCAGCGGGTCGAGCCGGCCTGACACCGAGCACGAAAGTGGGCCCACCCCGACGGGGTGGGCCCACTTTCGTGCTGGTTGGGACGGACGGGTCAGCTCACCGAGCTGACCAGGACGCCGCCGCGCCCGATGACCGCACCTTCGCTGGTGACGACCAGCATCTCGCCGAAGAGCTCCCGGCCGGCGGCCGGAGCGGCGTCGACCGTGACACTGCCGGTGACCGTCGCGCTGGCGCCGTTGGCCAGGTCGACGGTGCCCGGAGTGACCGCGATGGTGCCCAGCCCGGTCGAGTAGAACACGTCCAGGTAGTCGTACTCGGTCGTGCCGGCGGGTACGGAATACCCTTCGACCTCGATGTCGTACACACCCGGGACCGGGTTGTCGATGGTCACCTGCTCCTCGGAGTCACCGTCGGCGTTGTAGGCGACCAGCGCCCCGTTTCGGTAGACGAACAGGTCCAGGTCGGCACCGAGATCGCTGGTGTTGCCGATCTTCGTGAAGAGCCGGGTCGCCCCAGCCGGAACCGTCACCTGGAAGGTCTGTACCTCAAGGTCGGCGATGGTCGGCCGCTCGCTGTTCGACGAGCCGAGCGAGCCGCCCTGACCGGAGACCAGGACCGGGCCGAACGTGTTGCTGATCTCCCAGCTCACCGGGGTGGCCTCGCCGGGCGTGACGTCTTCCAGCACGGTGCTGGCCGGGTCGACCGACGCGCCCTGCACCCGGGCGGTCAGGGTGAACGGGTTCTGCAGCAGCGGCGAGGTGCGCCGCGACTCGACCTCGATCTCCCAGACGCCCGGCAGCGGGTTCTGGTAGTCCCGCTCGTCCGGCTTGCAGACGTTCGGGTCGGAGAAGTTGCTGAAGCAGATCAGGCTGCTGCCGCTCTCCAACGGCACGCCGTACGGGTTGATCGCGAGGAATCGGGTCTGCGAGCCCTCGGCGATCCGGGACAGGTTCACCTGCAGCGCCGTCGCGCCTTCCGGCACGGTGACGAAGTACGAGGTGAAGCCGTTGCGGGCGACCCGACCGGAGGCGGTGAACTCGTAGTCCGGGCTGGTCGTCGCGTTCGAGGCCACGACCGCGTTCATGAACTCGAAGTCCACCGTCGAGGTGAACGGGTTGTCCACCCGCAGGATGGCGCTGCGTACCCCGCTGGCCGGGGTGGCTCGTACGTTGATGGTGACCGCCTGGTTCAGCGGCAGGTTGACCTGGCTGGGGGCGGTGAAGGTGCCGTCGTTGCCGACCCAGTTCAACCGGTGCAGCACGTTGTTGGCCGGGCCGGTGGTCCGGGTGATGGTGACCGGGTAGACCTTGGTCTGCCCGGGCCGGTGACCGCCGTCTTCGGCCGCGCACCGGTTGTAGACCCCGGTGCCCCGGTGCGGGGTGGCCAGGAACTCCGAGATCGGGGTGCAGACCGGAGCGTCGACGCTGTACTCGGCGGTCTCCACACCCTCACGCAGCAGCTTCCAGGTGTCCGCGACGTGCAGCATGCCGTTGCCCTGCTCGTGGGCGGGTACGTTGTTCATCCACCGGGCACCGCTGTAGATCGCCCGACGCAGCTGCGCGGTGCTGAACTCCAGGTTGTTGGCCTTCGCTCCGGACAGGACCAGCGCGATGGCGCCGGTGGCCTGCGGGGCCGCCATCGAGGTGCCGTTGTACATGCCGTAGCCCGGCGGCAGCGGATAGCCGGCTTCGGCGACCGGACCGCCCGGCTCGTAGCTGGCGATCGTCGAGATGGCCGAGCCGGGCGCGCTGATGTTCGGCTTGAATCCGCCGTCTTCGGCCGGGCCGCGGGAGGAGAAGTTGAACATCGCCTTGGTCTTGTTCACTTCGGAGCCGTAGTTGGCCAGCCAGGTGTCCTTGCTGATGTTCGCTCCGACGCTGACCACGCTGGACGCAACCGACGGGTCACCGATCGTGTTGGTACCCGGCCCGGAGTTGCCGGCCGAGATGAACATCTGCACGCCGTACTCGTCGATCAGGGTGTTGTAGAGCCGCGCGCGGGCGTTGTTGCCGTCGTTGAGCGCCGGCAGGCCACCGATCGACATGTTGATGATGTCGACGCCCCGGGTGATCACCAGGTCGATCATGCCGTCGGTGAGCGCAGCCGCAGTGCAGCCGCCGGCGAAGGTGCAGGCCCGGGAGGAGACCAGCTTGGCGCCGGGCGCCGCGCCGTCGAACTCCGTGTTGCCCAGCATGTCGTTGGCGGCGACGATGCCCGCCACGTGCGTGCCGTGCGACGAGGAGATCAGACCGATGTTGACGTAGTCGACGAGACCAGGGCCGCCGACCGGCGTGGTGTCGACGCCGGTGCGGTACTCGACGACGAACGGCACCTGCTCGGAGATCGCCGTGGCGGGGTTGTCCGCACCGAAGTGTCCGATGTCGAAGCGCTCGTTGTACGGGCGCATCAGCGGGTCGTCGTTGAAGTCGAAGTTCTGGTTGGTGTCGATGCGGATGTCACCGGTGGCCGGGTCGTAGAGCACCCCGAAGCGGTCGGTGGTGTCGCCGTCGCGGTTGACGTCGCCGTTGGCGGCGCCGCCGACGGTGATGTTCTCCGCGAACAGGTTGATCTTGAAGGTGCCGGCGGGGGCGGACCAGGTCACCCCGGCGTAGCTGAAGCTCGGGCCGCTGACGCCGGTCAGCATCGGCCGCCAGCTGCCGTCGTTCTCGTACACCGGGTCGATCGGGGTGACCCAGTCGACGATCTTGCGCTCACCGGTGGTGGTGGTCATCAACGCCGGGTGGTCCAGGTCGATGCCGGAGTCCATGATGCCGACGAGTACGTTGCGGCCGTCCCAGCGGGGGTGGCTCTTCTTGAACGAGACCGCGCCGGTCTCGTTCGTCGGCATGTACGGGTTGGCCGCCTCGGTGTCCGGCCCGGGGCCGGTCGCCTCGGTCGAGACGGAGGAAGCAGCGGCCTGGCTCTCCGGCGTGGGATCCGGCAGCTGGATGGTCTCGTTGAGGTCCATCGCGGCGACGCCGGGGATCTTCGACGCCTTGATCACGTTGCCGGTCGGGACTCGGGCCCGCACATAACCGACCTCGTCGACCTGGTTGCCGATGACACCGCCGAGCTTCTCCAGCTCCGCGGCGACCTTCGGAGCCTGGCCTTCGTCGGTGGCGACCAGCAGCGTCACGCTCTGCTCGCTCTTGGCCTGGGCCTCGGCGAGCAGGTCCAGGTCGTTCGACCCCAACGTATCGGTAGGGGTGTCCTTCAGTACGTCGGCATTGGTCGACGGATTGGCGCTCGCGGTGGAGACACCGCCCGTCAGCGTCACGGCGCCGGCCACCATGACGGAAGCCAGGAGCGCGGCGGAGGTTCGCCGTCTCCAGATGCGGGGTTTACTCACGTTTTCTCTTCCTCCGGAAGAACTGGGCCCTGGGTGCAGGACACGTGTGACCGCATCCTTTGTGCTTCGGCCGATCGCTGTCACTACTTCTCTCAGCGTTGTGACCAGCCCGTGACATACATCATCGTGAATAGATGGCGCAGCTGTAGTGAATTGCCTGCAATGAGTGAAGTCAATCGCAGGATTTCCCGCTCAACCGGTCCACTCGGGACGTGTCCGATGCGTCGTATCCGCGCCCAGCGACGGCAACTCCAACTCCGGGGCCTGCACCTGCCGGGGCGCCACCTCGACCTGCGGCGGCGTCGCCAGCTTCGTGTCGGAAACACCCAGATCGGCCAGCTTGCGCGCGCTGACCAGGACCCGGGCCTCCAGCGAACCCACCGCCCGGTTGTACGCGGTGACCGCCCCGCCCAGCGAACTGCCCAACTTCGTCACGTGCTCGCCCAGTGTTCCCAGCCGTCCGTACAACTCCTGGGCCAACGAATGCACCGCAACCGCGTTGCGGGCCAGCGCCTCCTGCCGCCACGAATACGCCACCGTACGCAGCAACGCCACCAGCGTCGCCGGCGTGGCCAGCACGATGTCCCGGCTGAACGCGTGCTCCAGCAACGTCGGATCCCGCTGCAACGCGGCGTCCAGAAACGGGTCAGCCGGCACGAACAACACGACGAACTCCGGCGTCTGCGCAAACGCCGACCAGTACCGCTTGCCGGCCAACGCGTCCACATGTGCCCGCAGATGCCGGCCGTGGTTGTCCAGGTGCTGATCCCGGGTGCGTTCGTCGCGCGCCTCCATCGCCGACAGGTACGCGTCGAACGGTGCCTTGGCGTCCACCACCACGCTGCGCCCGCCATGTAGCCGTACCACCAGGTCGGGTCGGACCACCTGCTGATCGGTCGCCGCGGTCACCTGCTCGGCGAAGTCGCAGTGCTCCAGCATGCCGGCGGCCTCGACGACGCGGCGCAGCTGGTGCTCACCCCACCGACCACGAACCTGCGGGGCGCGCAGTGCCGCGACCAACTGCTTGGTCTCGGTACGCAACTCGCCGGAGACCGCCGTCATCGCCCGTACCTGTTCACGCAGCTCCGCGTACGAGTCGACCCGGTCGTGCTCCAACTCGGCGACCCGCTGCTCGTACCGGCGCAGCGCGTCATGCAGCGGTGCCACCGCCCGGGAGACCGCCTCCTGCGACTGGGCGGTCGCCTCGTACGACAACGCCCGCATCGACTGCTCCAGCCGCCCCTCACCGTCGCGGGTGGCGCGCAGCACGGCATCGAGACGCGCGATCTGGGTCGCCGACCGGGCCCGTGCGGCGAACCACCCCAGCGCCCCACCACAACCCAGACAGACGACCACCACTGCCACCGTCGCGACATCCACGCCCGGAAGCATGTCAAACAGGTACGCCGACCGCCCGCCGACGCCCGCCGACCGCCCGGTGTCGGCTCCCGGTGGTGGCCGGTGGTGGATCAGGCCAGCTACCGTTCAGCCATGGATTTCCTTTTGCTCCTGGTGTTGATGGCGCTGCTCGCCGGCGGCGTGCTCTGGTGGCAGCGGGAGAGCACCGCCCGTAAGGAGCGCGCGCTGGCCGACGCGCGGGCCGAGGCGCAGCGCTGGTATGAGCGGCTCGGCGGTCAGGTGATGAACCTGCACGGTGACGAGCCGGCCGTCAAGCAGGCCCTGCTCGATGCCGGCGAGCGGTACAACGCCGCCGGTTCACAGCTGGAGCAGGCTCGGAGCACCAAGCAGTTCGAGCTGGCCCGGGAGACCGCCCTCGAAGGCCTGGCCTACGTCCGGGCTGCCCGGGTGGCGCTCGGCATCGACCCCGGCCCGGAGCTGCCGGCGCTGGCCGCCGCCCGTGGCGCCGGGCAGCTCACCAAGGAGCGCGAGGTCAACGTGCAGGGCGAGACGTTCCGTGCCGGCCCCAACCCCGGCCCGCAGACCCCGCACTACTACCCGGGCGGCTACCACCAGGGCCGGCCGGTGCCGGCCGGCTGGTACTCCCAGCCGCTGTGGAAGCCGGCCCTGGCCGGAGCGGCCGGCGCGATCGGCGGCATGCTGATCTTCAGCGCGCTGTTCTCCCCGGCGTTCGGCGACCCCGGCTACGACGCGGGGCAGGCCACCGGGGCGGAAGACGCCGGTGGCGGTGAGGACGTCTCCGGTGGCGAGGACTTCGGTGGCGGCGAGGACTTCTCCGGTGGCGGCGAGGACTTCGGCGGCGGCGATTTCGGTGGCGGGGACTTCGGTGGCTTCGGCGATTTCTGACCCCGGATGGTAGGGCTGGCCTGATGGTGCGTCGGTGAGCCAACCGGCAGAGTCGTCGCTGTGGATATCCAGCGACAGACTCAGACCGGGTGGCTCGCCGGGCTCGGCTCGGCGGCCCTGGCCACCGCCATGGTGACCGCGGCCGCCCAGTCCACCGGGCGGTTCCACTGGTGGGCCGGCTTCATCCTGGTGCCCGGCGCGCTGATCGCCGCCTGCGGCGGACCCTTGCTGGCCAGAGGCGGCGGGCGGGCCTTCGGCGGGTACGTGATCGCCGGCACCGGCGCACTGGTCTTCACCGTCGGCACGCTGCTCATGCTCGGCTGGATGGGCGTCGGCTGGCCGGTGATGATCGCGCTGCCGTGCCTGGCCGTCGCCGGCACCTACCAATGGCGGGCAGATCATCCACTCGGCCGGGGCCTGCACCGCACGGTCGCATCGCTCGCACTGGTCGGCGCCGGCCTCGGCGTCACCTTCCTGCTGATCACCACCGGGCTGGTCGACTTCGGGGACACCGGCTGGTGGGGCGGGTTCATGATGCTCGCCGCCGTCGCGGTCCTCGCCAACGCGTTGGAGCTCGGCCGGCACCGGATCCCGTACCGGCTGCAGGCGGTGACCCTGCTCCTCGGCCCGTCCGTGGTCGCGTTCCTGCTCGGCCTGCGCTTCCTACGCGGCTGGTGACCCGACCAGAGACGGGCGGTGCGGGCCTAGGTGGCACTACTCATGCGTAGGCAGCAGGTCAGAAGGGTGGTGCGTCCTCGCCCATCAACGCCAGCACGACGCCGCCCTTCCCGCTCTTGACGCCCTGGACCACGACCTTGCCGGTGCTGCCGTCGGGCAACTCCAAGGTGAAGGTCCTCCCGACCGCGTTCTTGGGGCCGTTGCCGGCGCTGTTGGCGGGCCGGAAGTCGCCTGCCCACGGCGGGGTCCCACCCTTGCGGGCGGGTTCGGCGAAGAGCGCGGCAGTGCCGGGGGTCCTGGTGCCGTCGGAGGAGAGGAGGACTGAGGCGCTGCGATAGGTAGCCATATGCGCCAAGGATATCCCGGACTGGGCTCGTCCGTGCCCCGACAACTGCCCCGGAACGCGAACGGCCACGGGCCGACAGGCTAGTTTGCTCGGATGAGTCTCCTCGATGACGTCGCTGGTCGGGACAACTGGCGGTGCTGGGTGTGCGACGAGCCGGTCGACGCCGACATGTCGGTGAACGACCCGCGTGGTCCCAGCGTCGACAGCCGTACCGCCGACCGGAAGGCCAAGGTCGCCGAGTGACTCGCGCATCGGTCCTGCAACTCCCGCAAGGGCGCGGTCAAGGTGGTCATCGCCTGGCCGGACCGGCTGCGCGTGGTGGAGCCCGCGCCGCTGATCGCCGTCGCTGAGCGGCTCGAACGCAAGGGAGGCCGCGAGCTGGTCGCCCGCTGTCCAAGCAGGAAGGACGCCCAGCAGGCAGCGGACTGGTTGGTCGACCGGTTCTCCAGGCTGGTGCCCGGACTGCCGGTGACCGCGAGTGTCGACCCAGGCGGCGGACAGTATCTCGTCGCCCTGGCTACCGGCCGCCGCTGAACGATGCCCTGGTCGGAGGCCGCCGACCCTCGGCTGCCCGGACACGGAGCCACCGCCAGGGCTGCTGCTCACCACCACGCGAACCCCGCCACTCACTGCGGAGTCGACGGCAGAGCGATTCGCGCGTGATCGCTCCCTTCGACGGTCAGACGGGTGCCGAGATCATCGAGCCTCCATCCGACGTCAACCTTGGTCGCCGCGCACCGGCGGGCACCCGACAAAAGCGGCGCGGAAATTGTCGGGTGGTCGAGACCGGTGCCGCCGCACGATGGTGTGCATGGATGACACGACGTTGGTATCCCGCTTTCTTCGCGACGGCTTCGTGAAGCTGAAGGGCGCCGTCGCGCCGCGCGTGGCAGCGGACTGCGCGCGGCTGCTGTGGCGGGAGACAGGCTGCGACCCGGACGATTCAGCGACGTGGACGCAGCCCGTGCACTGGGTGCCCGGCATGGCGCAGGGGCCGTTCGCCGCCGCTCCCAACTCCCCGTTCCTCCATCACGCGTACGACCTGCTCGTCGGTGCGGGACGCTGGGAGCCGCGCTACTCGCTGGGTACGTTCCCGCTGCGCTTCCCGCACGAAGAGGAGCCGGACGACGCGGGCTGGCACATCGAGGGCAGCTATCTGCCGGAGGGCGAGAGCTGGTATTTCACCAATGTGCGCTCCCGGGGCCGGGCGCTGCTGATGCTGTTCCTGTTCAGCGAGGTCGGTGAGAAGGACGCCCCGACCCGGATCCGGGTCGGCTCACACCTCGACGTGCCGAAGGTGCTGGAGAAGTACGGGGAGGACGGAGCGAGTGGACTGGTCCTTGCGCCCGACCTGGTGGCGGCGTCCGAGCACCGGCCGCTCGCCCTCGCCACCGGATCTCCGGGCGACGTCTTCCTGTGCCACCCGTTCCTGGTGCACGCGGCGCAACCGCACCACGGGGCGCGGCCCCGCTTCATGGCCCAACCCCCGCTGATGCCAGCTGCACCGTACGAACTGGAGCGGACCGACGGCGCGTACTCGCCTGTAGAGATCGCGATCCGTCAGGGTCTCGGACAGGACGCCCTCGGTCCGGACGGGGACGGCACCGACCGCGGCGCCGGGGCGACATGTCCCGTCCATTCGTGAGTGCCTGGCCGAGGGTCTTGTCGGAACCTCGGGGAGCCGGAGGCCGGTGAGTGTGGCAGGCAGGGCCTGGGCCGGCTAGGTGCGTCGGAGGCGGGGTTTGGTAGTGGTTCTGCGAGTGAGTGGCCGCAATGCGCGGTTCCAGCAGTGGAAAGCTGTCCTTGGCAATCGGACCAAGCGGCAGCGGCGCGGCGAGTTCCTCGTGCAGGGCGTGCGCCCGATCACCATGGCCGTCGAACACGGCTGGCAGATCCGGGAGCTGCTCTACGACACCAGCGCTCAGCTGTCCGACTGGGCGCGGGAAGCCATGGACACAGTCCGGGCCGAGAAGATCGCCGTTTCCCGCGAACTGATGCACGAACTGGGAGGTAAGGCAGACACAGTTCCAGAGCTGCTGGTCGTCGTCGCGCTGCCGGAGGACAACCTGCGCCGTATCCCGGTCGGTCCGACCATGCTCACCGTCGTGTTCGATCGGCCCACCAGCCCCGGCAACATCGGGACCCTCGTTCGGTCGGCGGACGCCTTCGGCGCCGACGGTGTCATCATCACCGGCCACGCCGCCGACGTGTACGACCCGAAGGCGGTCCGGGCGAGCACCGGCTCGCTGTTCGCCTTGCCCGTGGTCCGGGTGCCCTCCCACCAGGCCGTTCTATCCTGGGTCGCTGACGTCCGCGCCGGCGGCATCGGCCTGAGCATCATGGGAACCGATGAGCGCGGCATCCTGGACGCCGCCGAATACGACTTCACACAACCCACCCTGGCGTTGATCGGCAACGAGACCACCGGCCTCAGCTCCGGCTGGCGCGAGGCATGCGACCAGCTCGTCCGGATCCCCATTTTCGGGTCCGCCAGCTCCCTGAACGCGGCGACCGCCGCGACTGTCGTGCTGTACGAATCGGCACGCCAGCGGCACCGCGGCGGCCAGGACGGCTCCGCCGGTGGCGGCGAGCCCGATGGCTGTCCAGGCCAACGCCCTGCTGATCGATTCTTGTGCTGATGTGTCAGTCGGCATCGATCGCGCCGCTCATGACCACTCCTCCTCGACGATCTGTGTGATCCGCTTCGCCGACTCACCCGCAGGCAGCGCGGACCGACGGATCTGGTCGTAGGCGTCAACGAACTTCCTGCTTCGGGGTCCTTCCAGGTAGAAGCTGCCGGCGAGGTTTTCCAGACAAGCGACCGAGAGGTACGGCTCGGGTAGCAGGCTGACCGATCGGTCGGTGTGGATGCTGCCGCCCATGTCGAAGACGTTCAGTTGTCACGAGGCGGCCAGGTCGGCCACGAGGCGGGCCCGCAGATCACCGTCGTTGACCTGGCAGAAGTCGAGCAGCATGTTCAGGTGGTCCTGGCGGAACGGCCACTCGGCCCGCTCACCGCGGGCCAGGTAGGACGGGTCGTAGCATGAAGCCCCACCTTTCGGCGTCGGGATGCGTTGGAACGCTTGCTCCAATGACGACGGCCGGTGAATATCGGCCGTGGACAGAGCTTCAGGTAGTCGCGATCGGGCTCTATCCCGACTGCAGGCTTCGCAGAGCGGCCAACTCCCACGGCCCGTAGTGTGTTTGCCGCAGTCGATTGAGTTGGCGCGACCCCGCGTCGATCGGTCGGTCAGGCGCAGAGGAGCTGAGCCAGCCGGCTCAGGCTGGTTGGACCGGTGCCCAGTCGGGGTACTTGGCGGTCCGCCCGTCACCGGAGGACCGGCCGCGGAGCCGGCGCTGCACCCAGGGGGCGACGAACTGCCGGTAGTAGCGGGCCTCGGCGAGCAGGCTACGGCGGCCGACCGGTGCCGGGTCGACGACGTGTGCCTCGGTGGCGTACCCGAGGCCGTCGAGCACCAGGCTGGCCACCCGGCGGTGCCCCGCTGAGTTGAGATGCAGCCGGTCGTCGGACCAGTACTGCTCGCGGCGGATCTCGACGTCGTTGAACACGTCGATGAATTCGAGGCCGTGCCGGGCGGCCAGGTCGGCGGTGGTGGCGGTGAGTGCCAGGCCGCGGCGGCGCATCATGGTGCCGAACGGCAGCCGCGCCGACGGGTCACCGCCGCTGAGCAGCACCAGCCGTACGCCGGCCGCGACGCATCGGCGTACCGCGTCTTCGATGAGCGCGCTCAGTCGGGCCATGTCCGCGCCGGGGCGCAGCATGTCGTTGCCGCCGCCGTTGAGCGTGATCATTGTCGGGGCCGGGGAGAGGGCCAGCGCCCGGTCCAGTTGCTCGGTGACGATCGGCTCCAGCAGCCGCCCCCGGATCGCCAGGTTGGCGTACTGCACGGGCTGTTCGTTGGCGGCGGCGAGCCCGGCGGCGACCAGATCGGCCCAGCCGCGCGTGGAGCCATCGGGCAACTCGTCGCCAAGGCCTTCGGTGAAGCTGTCGCCGATCGCCACGTACCGCACCACGACCTCCCTGTCCCGCCAAGCGCGCGGGCACCAAGGTACCTCCCGGTACCCGGGAGCGCTGTGACGCGAATCCCGCCCGGTTCAGTCCGCGCCGGAGTGCTCCATGATCCAGATTGTGAGCGGGTCCGCCGCCATTTGCCGGGTGACCTGCCAACCGGCGCGGCGGTACATCTCGACGTTGTCCGGGTTGCTGGTCTCCAGGATCGCGGGTACTCCGTCGGCGGCGGCCCGACTCAGCCCGACCCGCATCACTGCCCGGCCCCAACCCTGTCGGGTCCGCTCCGGATGGGTGCCCAGTACCCCCAGATACCAGAACGGCGTGGCCGGTAGCGCCGCGTGGACCGCCAGGTCGTAGCGGCGCACCCGCTCCAGCACGTCGGCGGGCAGCAGCGGGGCGAGGATTTCGGTGTCGTCGTTGTCGGCGGCGTCCGGCCGCTGCCACATCGCCACGGCGGCACCGCCGCCGATGGTCCAGACGGTGCCGTGCGGCACCCGCCGGTCGAAGAGCAGGCCGAAGAAGGCCCCGGCGTACGTGGGGTAGCTGGCGTGGTCCGGGAACAGGTGCCGCAGCACCGGGTCGTCGATGAACGCGGCGACCAGTGAGTCGACGACCCGGGTACGGTCGGCGGCGGTGGCTGCGGTGACCTGCGGCAAGGTCGGGGGCGCCATATCGGGTGAACCGGGTTGCTGCATCGGCCGAATATACGGTCCCCAGTAGCAGTCACAGCCAGCGACCGGAACCACCCTAACCGCTGGCGCGAACGGCAGCCGGCAAACGGCAGGAGTCGACTCGTCCGGCCGAGGTGGTGTTGACCGGCCAGGTGCAGGGCGGCAGACATACGTTCTGACTCATCGCCAGAGTGGGGGGATTCGCGAATCTTGACCCGATTTCTGATCGTTCGTCTTTCGGTGGACGGGCGCTCCTGCCCGTCCGTCCAACCCAGAGACGAGATGAGGTAAGTAGTGCGCTCGACATTGAAACGTGTAGCGGGCTTCTCCCTGGCCGCCTTACTCGGCGCAGCGTCTGGCGTGGTCGTGGGGACACCGGCCCTGGCCGCCCCCGGTGACGCGCATGCGAGAGGGGTGATCGTCGACCTGTCCGCGGAGGTGCTCGGGATTCCGGTGATCGAAGCCAGCGCCGTGATCGGGTCGGTGGACGCCCCACCCGCTGGCGGCACCGACACCGAGACGTTGCTCGACGTCACCCTGCCGGGCGCCATCGGCGTCGCCGCTGACGGCACAGTGTTGGAGGTCAGCGCTACCAGAGGTCCGATCTCGTCGTTCGCCTCATCCTCGGTCGCCGACGTGTCGTTGGACATCCTCGGTCTGAGTGTGCTGACCGCCTCGGTGGTCGAGGCCGCTGTCAGTTGCCCGTTCCTCGGGTCTCAGACGGCCGACACGACGTTGACCGGGCTGACCGTGTTCGGCTCACCCGAGGTGCTGATCCCCAACGGGCCGAGCCTCGACGTGAGCGCCGCGGTGACGGTGCCGGGTCTGGTCGGAGCGATGCTCGACGTGTCGTTGTCGCGTATCGAGACCGTCACCGCCGACAGCGGGGCGGCGGCTACCATCGTGCTCACCGCAGCGCTTTCAGGCGAGGTCCTCGGAATTCCGGTGATCATCCCGGTCGGTGAGGTCATCATCGCGGAAGCCACCTGCGAACGTCCGGCCGCACCGGCGCCGCCGACGGCGTCGTTGATTGATCCGGATTCTGGTCCGCAGTCTGGTGGTCAGACGGTGACGATCACGGGTACGGGTTTTGTGCCGAATGGTACATCGGTGACGTTTGATGGGTTGCCGGCTACTGATGTGGTGGTGGATCCGTCGGGTACGTCGTTGACGGCGGTGACTCCGGCGCATGCGCCTGGTGTTGTCGATGTGGTGGTGTCCACTGATGGTGGTTCGACTGATCCGTTGGCGTACACGTATCTGGCTGATGGTTCGGATGCGGTGGTGACCGGGCTGGATCCTGATTTCGGGCCGACGGTTGGTGGTACGGCGGTGACGATTACTGGTTCTGGTTTTGCTGGGGCGACCGGTGTCACGTTTGATGGCGTGGCGGGTTCGGGGTTCTCGGTGAATCCGGCTGGTACGGAGATCACGGTGGTGACTCCGCCGGGTGCTGCTGGTCCGGCTGATGTGGTGATCACGTTCCCGGCTGGTACGGCGGATGCGGGTATTTTCACGTATGTGCCGCCGACGATTGATTCGGTGGTGCCGGATTCGGGTCCGAACACGGGTGGTACCTCGGTGACGGTCACTGGTTCTGGTTTTACTGGGGCGACTGAGGTGACGTTCGGTGGTGTGCCGGGGACGGGTCTGGTGGTGGATCCGTCGGGTACGTCGTTGACGGTGGTGACGCCGCCGGGGCCGGTGGGTCCGGTTGATGTGGTGGTGGTGTTGCCGGGTGATGACGCGGTCGCTCCGGACGGGTTCACTTATGTGGTCGCGCCGCCGACGGCGTCGTTGATTGATCCGGATTCTGGTCCGCAGTCTGGTGGTCAGACGGTGACGATCACGGGTACGGGTTTTGTGCCGAATGGTACATCGGTGACGTTTGATGGGTTGCCGGCTACTGATGTGGTGGTGGATCCGTCGGGTACGTCGTTGACGGCGGTGACTCCGGCGCATGCGCCTGGTGTTGTCGATGTGGTGGTGTCCACTGATGGTGGTTCGACTGATCCGTTGGCGTACACGTATCTGGCTGATGGTTCGGATGCGGTGGTGACCGGGCTGGATCCTGATTTCGGGCCGACGGTTGGTGGTACGGCGGTGACGATTACTGGTTCTGGTTTTGCTGGGGCGACCGGTGTCACGTTTGATGGCGTGGCGGGTTCGGGGTTCTCGGTGAATCCGGCTGGTACGGAGATCACGGTGGTGACTCCGCCGGGTGCTGCTGGTCCGGCTGATGTGGTGATCACGTTCCCGGCTGGTACGGCGGATGCGGGTATTTTCACGTATGTGCCGCCGACGATTGATTCGGTGGTGCCGGATTCGGGTCCGAACACGGGTGGTACCTCGGTGACGGTCACTGGTTCTGGTTTTACTGGGGCGACTGAGGTGACGTTCGGTGGTGTGCCGGGGACGGGTCTGGTGGTGGATCCGTCGGGTACGTCGTTGACGGTGGTGACGCCGCCGGGGCCGGTGGGTCCGGTTGATGTGGTGGTGGTGTTGCCGGGTGATGACGCGGTCGCTCCGGACGGGTTCACCTACTCGGGTGGCCCGGCACCAGCGATCGGCTCGGCCGGCCCCGGACAGGGACCGGCTGCCGGTGGCACCACAGTGGTTGTCGGAGGCAGCGGGTTCATCCCGGGCCAGACGACCGTGACGATCTGCGGCAAGACGATTCCAGCAAACAAGGTCACGGTCAACAGTTCCGGGACCTCGCTGAGCTTCGTCACTCCGCCGTGCGACGTCAAGCACACGACCATCACGGTGACCACACCGAACGGCACCTCGAACGAGATCGCCTTCCGGTACGTGGGGCTGCCAGTCACCGGCAGCGCGACCACGAACCTGATCACCAGCGGCGGCGCGCTCGTGGTCCTGGGCGTCGCGTTGCTCCTGCTCGCCCGTCGGCGGGTGAACGGCGTGTGACGCCAGACAACTAAATGAAACGGGGGTGGTCCCGGGGCGCTCACGCGCCTCGGGACCACCCCGCTCGTCACAGCGCCTGCGGGGGACAGTTAATCGAATGCTCGCGAGGCGGGTCCGTGCGATCGTCGACGGCATGGCCGACTACCTTGCGATCAACCGGGCGAGTTGGGACGAACGCGCCCCGGCGCATGCCGCCTCGCCGGACTACCGGGTCGAGCAGTTGCTCGCCGACCCGGCCGAGCTCAGTGAGGTGGTCCGCTTCGACCTGCCCCGGCTCGGCGACCTCACCGGCGTACGCGGGGTGCACCTGCAGTGCCACATCGGCACTGACACGCTGTCGCTGGCCCGGCTCGGTGCCCGGATGACCGGTCTGGATCTGTCCGGCGCGTCGCTGGTGCAGGCCCGCCGGATCGCCGCGGCCGCGCAGACCCCGATCGAGTACGTCGAAGCCGACGTCTACCGCGCCGTCGAGGTGCTCGGCGCGGGCGAATTCGACCTCGTTTTCACCGGCATCGGTGCGCTCTGCTGGCTGCCGGACGTGAACCGCTGGGCGGCCACGGTCGCCGCGCTGCTGCGCCCCGGCGGTCGGCTGTTCATCCGGGAGGGCCACCCGGTGTTGTGGGCGATCGACGAGACCCGCCCCGACGGCCTGCTCGTGGTCGACCTGCCGTACTTCGAGACGGCCGAGCCGCTGGTGTGGGACGAGGGCGGCACCTACGTCAGCACCGACACCAGTTTCAGCCACACCCTGACCCACTCGTGGAACCACGGACTCGGAGAGATCTTCACCGCGCTCACCGGTGCCGGGCTGCGGGTGACCACGCTGGTCGAACACGACAGTGTGCCGTGGAACGCGCTGCCGGGCCGGATGGTCAAGGGCGACCACGACGGCGAGTGGCGGCTGACCGAGCGCCGGGAGCGGGTCCCGCTCAGCTACACCCTGCAGGCGGTCAAGGACATCAGCTGAGGCTGTCCCGCCACTGCTGGTGCAGTGCGGCGTAGCGTCCGCCGTCGGCGACCAGCTCGGCCGGCGGGCCGTCCTCGACGATCCGGCCGCCGTCGAGCACCAGCACCCGGTCGGCTATCTGCACCGTCGACAGCCGGTGGGCGATGACCAGGGCGGTACGGCCGGGAACCTCCGCCGCGCCGCCTGAGCCGCTGTTGTGCCTGGTCGGGTCGCCGCGCAGCATGGTCTGCAGGGCCCGCTGCACCAGCCGTTCGGACGGTACGTCCAGCGACGATGTCGCCTCGTCGAGGATCAGCACGGCCGGGTCGGCGAGCACTGCTCGGGCGAAGGCGACGAGCTGCCGCTGCCCGGCCGAGAGTCGGCCGCCGCGCCGGTGCACGTCGGTGGCGTACCGCTCGGGTAGTCCGGCGATGAACTCGTGCGCGCCGATCGCCCGCGCCGCGGCCTCGACATCGGCGTCGGTCGCGTCCGGCCGACCGAACCGGATGTTGTCGGCGACGCTGCCGGCGAACAGGTGATTCTCCTGGGTGACCATGATGATGTGCCGGCGCAGGTCGGTCGCGGAGATCTCCCGCAGGTCGACGCCATCCAGGGTGACCGATCCGGAGACCGGGTCGTAGAGCCGGGCGACCAGTTTGGCGACCGTCGACTTGCCGGCACCGGTCGCGCCGACCAGGGCGACGGTCTGCCCGGCCGGGATCCGCAGCGTCAACTCGGGCAGCACCAACCGGTCCGGGCGGTAGCCGAAGGTGACCCGGTGCAGCCGCACCGCGCCGCGTACCGGGGTCGGCAGCGGGCGGGGTCGGTCCGGCTCCGGCACCTCGGGCCGCTCGGCGAGTACGCCGGAGAGCTTCTCCAGAGCGGCGGTGGCCGACTGCAGCGAGTTGTAGAACTGGCTCAGCTCCTGCATGGGCTCGAAGAACCGGCGCAGATACAGCAGGAAAGCCGCGAGCACCCCGATCTCGGTGTTGCCCTGCAGCACCTGCCAGCCACCGTAGGTCAGCACCACGGCGATCGCGACGTTGCCGATGCCCTTGAGCCCGGGGGAGTAGATGGCGATCAGCCGGAAGACACGCAGGCTGGCCTGCCGGTAGCCGTCGTTGACCTCGGTGAAGATCTCCTGGTTGCGGGACTCACGGCGGAAGGCGTGCACCGCCCGGACCCCGCCGAGTGACTCGACGAAGTGGACGATGAGCAGCGCCACGGCCTCCCTGGTCCGCCGGTAGGCGGCGGTGGAGGCGCGGGCGAACCACACCGACATCCACAGCAGGAACGGGAACGCCAGCAGCGTCACCACGGCCAGCGGCGGGTCGAGCCAGAGCAGGATGCCGGCCACCGAGATCACCGACAGCCCGGCGAGCACCAGGTCGTCGATGCCGCCTTCGACGAGTTCGGCGATCGAGTCCATGTCGCTGGTCAGTCGGGCCACCACCCGGCCGGAGGTGTAGCGCTCGTGGAAGCCGACGGACAGCCGCAGGAAGTGGCGGTACACCCGTTGGCGCAGGTCGAGCAGGATCGCCTGACCGACCCGGGCGGACAGGATCAGAAAGCTGCGTTTGCCGGCGTACTCGGCGATCGTGGCGACCGCGAACGCCGCCGCGACCGCGACCAGCGGACCCGCGTCGCCGGTGTCGCGCAGTGGCGGGATGGCCCGGTCGATCCCCAACATCACCAGGTACGGCCCGGCCATCGCGGCCGCGTTCTGCAGCAGTAGCAACGCGACCGCGACCGCGATCATCCGCCGGTGCGGCCGGGCCAACGAGCCGAGCAGGGCGCGGCTGCGGGCCCGTAGCCGCGCTTCGTCACCGGGGCTGGTGAGCCCGCTCAGCGGATCACCGGCCTCGTCTGCGACCCCGAGCCACTCCGGCTGCCCGGTGGTGGTGTCCCGATCGCTGGTCATGCGGACCGGACCAGGCCGTGTCCGTCGGCGGACAGCACGGCGCGGTACGCGGGCACGGTGGCGAGCAGTTCGGTGTGGGTGCCGACGGCGACGATCCGACCGGCCTCCAGCAGTGCCACCCGGTTGGCGAGGGCCACCGTGGATGGTCGGTGCACCACCAGCAGCGCGGTGGTGCCGGCCAGCACCCGGCGTAGCGCCTGCTCCACCAGCGCCTCGGTGTGCACGTCGAGTGCCGACAGCGGGTCGTCGAGGACCAGCACCCGGGGGCGGCCGAGCACCGCGCGGGCCAGCGCGAGGCGCTGCCGCTGCCCGCCGGACAGCGACAGGCCTTGTTCCCCGATGCGGGTGCGCAGCCGCCACGGCAGGTCGTAGAGGAAGTCGGCCTGGGCGAGCCGGATCGCGGCGCGCACCTCTGCGTCGGTGGCGTCCGGGCGGCCGAGGGTCAGATTTTCCCGGACCGACATCGAGAACAGCGTGGGATCCTCGAAGGCGACGCCGACGCATCGCCGCAGCTGGTCGAGGCGCAGGTCCCGTACGTCGTGTCCGTCCAGGGTGATCCGGCCACCGGTGACGTCGTACAGCCGGGGCACCAGCGACACCAGGCTGGTCTTTCCGCTGCCGGTCAGCCCTGCGATGGCCAGCGTCTCACCCGGCCGTACGGTCAGGTCGACGCCGCGCAGCACCGGCGTCGCCGCGCCCGGATAGCCGAAGGCGACGCCTTCGAAGCGCAGTTCGCCGCGGACCTCCTCGACCCGGATCCGGGTGGCGTCGGGCCGGTCGGTGATCGCCGGTGCGGTGTCGAGGACCTCGTGGATGCGGTCGGCGGCGGTCATCGCCTCCTGCGCCTGGGCGATGATCCAGCCAAGCGACTTGATCGGCCAGATCAGCATCAGCTGCAACGTGACGAACGCGACCATCTGCCCGATGGTGAGTTGCTCGTAGGCGACGGCGGCCGCCCCGGCGACCAGCACCACCGCGAGGGTCGCGTTCGGCACCAGGTCGTAGCGGGCCGACGCGCGGGCGAGCAGCCGGCCCTTGACGACCGCCGTGTCGTGCAGGCGCAGTGAACGTCGGGCGAAGCGTTCGGTGAGGAACGGCCCTCGACCGAACGACGTGATCGTGCGCAGCCCCCGGGCGGACTCCTCGACCAGGGTCGCCAGGTCGCCGCGTTGGTCCTGCATCTGCCGGGAGACCCGCAGGTAGGCGCGGGTGAAGTGGCGGCTGAACAGGTACAGCGGGACTGCGCTGGTCGCCACCAGCAGGCCCAGCGGCCAGTGCAGGTGCAGCAGCAGCGCCACCACCGTGACGTAGGTGGCCGTGTTGAGGATCAGGAAGAGCAACCCGAAGGAGAGGAACCGGCGGATCACCGACAGATCGCTGGTGGCCCGGGACAGCAGTTGGCCGGACTGCCATTCTTCGTGGAAGGTCACCGGCAGCCGTTGCAGATGCGCGTAGATGTCGCTGCGGATGCTGCTCTCCATGCCGATCGACGACGCGCTCTGCGTCCACCGGCGGATGAAGATCAACATGGCTTCGACGACCCCGAGCAGCAGGGCGAGCCCACCGAGGACCAGCAGCCCGGTCGTCTCGCCGGCGGCGACCGGCCCGTCCACCACCCGGGCGATGATCAACGGAATCGCGATGCCGGCCCCGGTCGCCGCCGCCGCGGCCGCCAGCAGCCAGCCGAGCTGGCCAAGGTACGGACGCAGATACCGGCGTAGCCGCCAGAGGTTGTGGACCGCGGGTCGATGCCGGGAAGATCGACTTGTCTCGGTGTCCACAGTAAGACGGTAGCCGGTAGGGGCACCCCGTCACCGCCCCCGATCGGTCACCTGTCCCTCGTGCTTCAGCAGCCATTTCTTGATTGACAAACCCCACCGGTAGCCGCCGAGGCTGCCGTCGCTGCGCAACACCCGATGACACGGCACGATCAACGCGATCGCGTTGCGGGCGCAGGCGCTGGCCGCCGCCCGTACCGCCGGTGGCCGACCGGCCAGCATGGCGAAATCGCGGTAGCTGACCGGCTCGCCGGGCTTGACCTCACGCAGCACCGACCAGGCGGCGTGCAGGAACACCCCGCCGTGCTGGCGTACCGGCAGGTCGTCGAGCGCGGCAACCTCACCGGCCAGATAGGACCTGATGGCGATGGTGGTCGTGCCGAGGTCGGCGCGTTCCCGCAGTGACCCGCGCAGGCTCGGGTGGATCAGCGGCAGCAACTGCCCGACGTCGGCGGTGAAACCGGCCGCCCGGACCGCCCCGTCGTCGTCGGCGAGCAGCGTGAGCGGACCCACCGGCGTCGGCACCGCAGCCCAATCCAGTACGGACACACTCATCTCCTGTCGGTCCTTCCGTTTGTCGGATCGGTGGTGCAAAGCCACAGCCGGACCGTGGCGTAGGACCGCCACGGTCGCCACCGGGCGGCGTGCCCGGCCAGCCCGGCCCCGGCGGTCGGCAGCCCGAGCCGGTCGGCCCCGTGCCGCACCCCCAGGTCGGTGCCGAGCAGTACGTCCGGATCGGCGAGCGCGCGCATCGCGATGTACCCGGTCGTCCACGGCCCGATCCCGGGCAGGGCACCGAGCCGTTCGACCAGCGCGGCCCGGTCCGCGCCCGGAGCCAGGTCGATGGTGCCGTCGTCGTCGGCGGCGGCGAGTGCCCGCAGGGTGCCCCGCCGGGCGGCCGGCATCGCGAACGCCGCGTCGGGCAGCTCCAACAACTCCGCAGGCCCGGGAAACGGCACCAGTTCCGTCCGCGCTTCGGTGTCGGTGGCGGTCGGGTCGGCGCTGTCGGTCGTCGGGTCGGTGCCGACGGTGCTGTCGGTGACCGGCCTTGTCGCCGCGCAGAGCCGGGCCAGCACCCGGCGGGCGGCGGCGACCGAGATCTGCTGGCCGACGACCGCCCGTACCGCCAACTCGAAGCCGTCGACCGCACCCGGCACCCGTACCCCCGGCGCGGCGGCCACCGCCGCCGCGAACGCGGGGTCGGCGCCCAAGGTGGCATCCACCGCCGCCGGATCCGCGTCCAGATCGAACAACGCACGGCAGCGGGCCACCGCCGGCGCCAGGTCACGCAGGTCGGCCAGTCGAAAGGCCGCGCCGACGTGGTCGTCGTGCGGGGTCAGCGTCACCGCGCCGGGACCGTACGGCAGCCGAAGTGCCCGGTGGTACGCGTCGGCCGTGGCCGCCTCCACCCCCGGCACCGCCCGGGCGGCGAGAAACCCCAGCAGGACGGCGGCCGGCAGCGGCCGTCGGAACGCCAACCGCACCGCGATCGCCCCGGGTGCCGCGGTTGCCGCGGGTGCCCGCAACCGGGCGCGTAGCCCGGTAGGTGCCAGCCCGTACACCGCCCGGAACGTGTCGTTGAACTGCCGGACGCTGCCGAACCCGGCGGCGAACGCGACCTCCGCGACGGTCAGCCCGGTCTTCTCCACCAGAATCCGAGCCGTCTGCGCCCGCTGCGCCCGGGCCAACGCCAACGGGCCGGCCCCGACCTGCTCGGTCAACACCCGGGTCAGATGCCGCTCGGTGTAGCCCAGCCGGCGGGCCAGCCCCGGCACCCCGTCACGGTCCACCACCCCGTCACCGATCAGCCGCATCGCCCGCCCGACCAGATCGGCGCGCAGATCCCAGTCGGGAGAGCCTGGGGTGGCATCCGGATGGCAACGTCGGCAGGCCCGCAAACCGGCCCGCTGGGCGGCCGCCGCAGACGGGAAGAAACACACGTTGTCCCGCTTCGGGGTGATCGCCGGGCAGGACGGCCGGCAGTAGATGCCGGTCGACGTCACACCGGTGTAGAACCAGCCGTCGAAACGCTGGTCGCGGCTGTCCACCGCCCGGTAGCACCGCTCGAAGTCGAGCTCCATGCGTCGATCCTGCCTGCCGCACCCCGGTCACGGCTGGCGGGAATCGGACCCCACCATGGCATCGTCGGTCAGCGGTCGGGCGGCCCCGGCCACCAGCAGGCCGATCGCCAGCGCGCCGAGCACCACCAGCAGCGACCGCAGGATGCCGACCTGCTCGGCGAGGAAACCCACCAACGGCGGACCGGCGAGGAACGCCGTGTAGCCGATCGAGCTGACCACTGACACCCGTACCGCCGCCCGGTCGGCCTCGTCGGCGGCCGCGCTCATCCCGACGGGAAAGCCGAGCGACGCGCCGGCCCCCCACAACAGGGCACCCACCAGCGCCAACGGCAGCGCCGGGGCGAACACCACCAGCGTCAGGCCGACCAGGGCGAGCGCCGCCGTGGCCCGCAGCACCGGCACCCGGCCCCAGCGTTCCAACGCGGCACCGCCGAACATCCGGGCGATGGTCATCGCCGCGACGAACACCCCGAACGCCACCGCGCCGACGGCGTCACCGACCCCGTAGCCGTCGACGATGGCCAGGGTGAGCCAGTCGTTCGCCACCCCCTCGGTGAACGCGAACGCCAACACCACCAGCCCGACCAGCAGGGTGCGCGGCTCCCGCCAGGCCCGAAGCACCCCGGACCGGGGCGCGGTGACTCCCGGCTCCCGGGCCGGAACCGGCAGGAACATCCGCACGGCGGCGGCGACCGCCACGATCACCAGCAGCGCGGTGGCGGCGAGCTGCCAGTCGACCGGCACCCCCAGCCAGGCGCACCCCGCCCCGGCGAGCGCCCCGGCGACCGTACCCAGGCTGAATCCGGCGTGGAAACGGGGCATCAGCGGGCGGGCCAGCCGGCGTTCGACGTCGGCCCCCTCCACGTTCATCGCCACGTCCCAGCTGCTCACCCCGGTGCCGGTGAGGAACAGTCCGGCCCCGGCCAGCGCCGGCACGCCGAGGGTGACCCCGAGCGAGACGGCGATCATCCCGACGGTCACCGCCGACGCGCCCAGCAGCACCGTGCGGCGCGGTCCGATCGCGTGCACCAGCGGACCGGACAGCGGCAACGCGCTGACCGCCCCCACCGACAGGCACAACAGCAGCAGACCGAACTGGGCGTTGCTCAGGTCGAGTCCGTCGCGGATCGCCGGGGTACGGGAGATCCACGACGCGAAGGCCAGGCCGCTGACGCCGAACGCGATGCCGACGGCGATCCGGGCCCGCTCCAGTGTCGCCCGCGCCAACGTGCCGGTCTGTTCCGTCACCACGTCCACCCGCTTCCCCGTATGCCACCGGCCGGCAACCGTACGCGAAACGCGTCGGTGGCCGCCTGCGCGAACGGTAGATCACTGGACACCGGTAGTTGACATGACGGTGCTCACCTCCCGGACACCGACGGCCCGCCGGATCTCCGCCGCGTCGGTGCTGGAGGTACGGATCGAGCTGTCATCTGCCCCTGTCGATCGACTGCCCTGGGCGGACAACGCCACGAATCGATAAAGTGGTCCAGTTTGGTCCACCTCGATAGAGGAGTCGATAAATATCATGCGTCGTCTACTGGCCACCGCTGCCCTCGGCTCGGCCCTGGTGCTCGGCTTCACCGGCTGTGGGACGGAGTCGCCGCCGAGCGGGTCGACCCCGCCGGGCAACACCTCCACCACGGCTACCGCCGAGGACATGCTGGCCGCCACCAACGCCGCCTGCAACCAGGCCGTCTCGATGAGCAGCGATTTCGCCGCCGGGTTCGAGCGCGACGCCAACCTGCTGTTCGCCGAGGCAGACGAGGAGGTGGCGGCCCAGGTGCCGGTGGAGAACTTCGAGGCGCAGATGCGCGCCTGGTCCGCGACGCTCACCTCACTCGCGACCGGTCCGATCGAGGAGGACCTGCGTACCACCCTGGCCGAGAGCAAGACTGCCATCGAGGCCGCCACCGAGGTCGGGGATACCGCGTTCACCGATGAGCAGATCGCTGCGGTGACGGCGGTGCCGGAGAACCTCCGTGCCGTCTGTCAGTGAGCGATCCCGACCCGACTGAGGTGTCCGTGGTCGGCGGCGTCATCCACGGTGCCGCCGCCGGCCCCGGGGGCCCTGCGTAGACTCGTCCGACGTGAGTCTCACCATCGGCATCGTCGGCCTGCCCAACGTCGGCAAGAGCACCCTGTTCAACGCGCTCACCAAGAACGACGTGCTCGCGGCGAACTACCCGTTCGCGACGATCGAGCCCAACGTGGGTGTGGTCGGCCTGCCGGACGAGCGGCTGGCCAAGCTCGCGGAGATCTTCGGCTCGCAGAAGATCCTGCCGGCGCCGGTGTCGTTCGTCGACATCGCCGGGCTGGTCCGGGGCGCGTCCAAGGGGCAGGGCCGAGGCAACGCCTTCCTGGCCAACATCCGCGACGCCTCGGCGATCTGCCAGGTCGTCCGGGTCTTCACCGACCCCAACGTGGTGCACGTCGACGGCAAGGTCGCCCCCGGTGACGACATCGAGACGATCAACACCGAGCTGATCCTGGCCGACCTGCAGACCCTGGACAAAGCGCTGCCCCGGCTGGAGAAGGAAGCCCGGCTGCGCAAGGACCGGCTGGCGGTGCACACGGCCGCGAAGGCCGCCAGCGAGCTGCTCAACGGCGGCACCACGCTGTACGCCGGTGCCGCGAGTGCCGGCATCGACGTGGCCGAGCTGCAGGAGCTGCACCTGCTCACCGCGAAGCCGTTCCTCTACGTGTTCAACGTCGACGAGGACGAATTGGGCAACGCCGCGCTGCTCGACGAGCTGCGGGCGCTGGTCGCCCCGGCCGAGGCGGTCTTCATGGACGCCAAGATCGAGTCCGAGCTGATCGACCTGCCCGACGACGAGGCGCTGGAGTTGCTGGAGTCGACCGGGCAGAGCGAGCCGGGGCTCAACCAGCTGATCCGGGTCGGGTTTCGCACCCTCGGCCTGCAGACGTACCTCACCGCCGGGCCGAAGGAAGCGCGGGCCTGGACCATCCCGGTCGGGGCGACCGCGCCGGAGGCCGCCGGGGTGATCCACACCGACTTCCAGCGCGGCTTCATCAAGGCCGAGACCGTCTCCTACGACGACCTGGTCGCAGCCGGATCGATGGCGGCGGCCAAGGCGGCCGGCAAGGTCCGGATGGAAGGCAAGGAGTACGTCATGCAGGACGGCGACGTCGTCGAGTTCCGATTCAACGTCTGATCCGGTTTAACCTCCGCCGCCAAGGTCTTCGCCACTCGTGAGCGTTCGCGGCAGGTCCTCGACGGTGGATGCCTCTCGAAGTTGCTCACCGACGACGAGACCGAGCGCGGGCCGAACGGCGCAGGCTCCTCCGCGAGGAGTTGGACCGCTATCAAGCTGGATTCGGGGTAGCTGACTGTTGGCGCTCCGGGCATCTATGGCGCTCTTGAAGCTGCTATGATGCTGGCGTGAACCTCAAGGAGTGGGCAGCGTCGACCGGCATCGCGTACATCACCGCTCGGCGACAGTACGCAGCCGGGACGCTGCCTGTTCCCACCTACCGGATCGGTCGACTGATCATGGTCGGTGAGCCGGTCACCGGCACGTCGGCCGGGACGGGGCAGACCGTGGTGTACGCCCGGGTGTCCTCAGCCGATCAGAAACCCGATCTGGACCGGCAAGTCGCCCGGGTCACCGTGTGGGCCACCGGGCAGAAACTCGGCGTCGACCGGGTGGTGACCGAGGTTGGATCCGCGTTGAACGGGCACCGCAAGAAGTTCCTCGCGCTGCTGCGCGACCCGAAGGTGGCAACGATCGTGGTTGAGCATCGGGACCGGTTCGCCCGGTTCGGGGCCGAGTACGTTGAGGCGGCGCTGGCCGCGCAGGGCCGCCGACTGCTGGTGGTCGACCCGGCTGAGGTCGACGATGATCTGGTCCGCGACGTGACGGAGATCCTGACGTCGTTGTGCGCCCGCCTGTACGGGCGTCGCGCTGGCGCGAACCGTGCCCGCCGGGCGGTCGAAGCCGCCACCGAGAGTGGCCCGGTGTGAAAACGATCCAGGCGTACCGGTTCGCCCTCGACCTCACCTCGCGCCAGGAACGCGACGTCCTTGCACACGCTGGGGCCGCCCGGCTCGCCCACAACTGGGCGCTCGCGAAGGTCAAGGCGGTCATGGACCAGCGCATCGCCGAACGCTGCTACGGCGTACCAGACGAGTTGCTGACGCCATCACTGTCCTGGTCGCTGGCCGGTCCTCGGAAGGCATGGAACGCCGCGAAGCCCGAAGCCGCGCCGTGGTGGGGTGAGGTGTCGAAGGAGGCGTTCAACACCGGCCTCGACGCGCTCGCTCGCGGGTTGAAGAACTGGACTGACTCCGGCAGCGGGAAACGCGCCGGTCGGCCGTCGGGTTTCCCCCGGTTCAAGTCCCGCCGCCGTACCACGCCCAGCGTACGGTTCACCACCGGGGCGATCCGGGTCGAACCGGACCGGATGCACGTGGTGCTACCCCGGCTGGGCCGGTTGAAGTTGCACGAGTCCGCCCGCAAGCTCGCCCGCCGTATTGAAGCCGGCACCGCCCGGATCATGTCCGCGACGGTGCGTCGTGATGGCGGACGGTGGCATGTGTCGTTCACCGTCGAGGTCGAACGCGCCGAACGCAGCCCGGCCCGACCCGGCTCGGTGGTTGGTGTGGACGTCGGTATCCGGCATCTCGCGGTGCTGTCCACCGGCGAGTTGGTCGACAACCCGCGCCACCTCGTGGCCGCGCGGCAACGGATGCATGCGCTCGGCCGGACGCTGTCGCGCAGGCAGGGCCCGGACCGGCGTACCGGACGACGTCCCTCGAAGCGGTGGGAACGGGCCGCGAGCCGGCTCGGTCGCGCTCACGCCCGGGTCGCTCATCTGCGCCGTGACGGGCTGCACAAGCTCACTACCCGACTCGCCACGACGTACGGCACCGTTGTGGTGGAAGACCTCAACGTCACCGGCATGCTGCGCAACCGGCGGTTGGCTCGGCACGTCGC